>JALQWE010000075.1 GCA_023258825.1 Planctomycetaceae bacterium
CGAGTTGGTACGGTGCTGATTCCGCACGAGGTTCGGATTGCATTTCCGGAGACTGGCACGGAACTGACACTGAACTTCAATCGGATTGAAGTGAACTGCAGTATTCAGCCGGCGGTCTGGGAGCCACCTGGTGGTCGAGAGCTGGAGCAGGTGGATTTGCGGACGGTTGTGGAGAGTATGGAGCGGTATTCATCGGCTCAGAGAAACGCGGCGACGCAGGTCAGTCGCGGGGTACCGCAGCCGGGGGGCTCTGAGTTTCGTGCGCTGGATGCGGGGGCTGGTAGTCAATCGGATGCAGTACCGCAGTTTGATCAACCGATGCCGGTGGAAAAGTCCCGCTGGAAACGGCTGCCGATGTTCCGCTGGTTCTCGAGGTCATGACTGGATTTCGGGGAGACCAGTCGGGCTTTCCGGGGCAGTTGGCCGCGCTAAGGCCCGCAATGATTGTGGGCGTGCGTCCGGAGGCTGTGACAGGGGCGGAGTGACGACGCGTTGCGACACCTTGAACGTCGCAGGTCGCTGACGTCTGAAAAAAGCGGACAACGGGATTCAATACGTTGCTGAGGGGAAGAACTGTGACGATGCTGGTGAAGTACCTGATTGAGTGTGCTCTGAGTCGACCCGAGAGACTGTGGTGTCTGGGTGTGCTGCTGATTGTTGCTCAGGTTGTGGCTGACGAGCCTGAGACGCCGGCAACCCCAACGTCGCCAGAGGTAGTTGTCACCCCGGAAGCGAAGGAGATTCACTTCAGCGGGCTGTTGTTCGATGGTCACAATGATTTGCCATGGGAAATTCGGGACAAGGCCAATTCTTCGTTTGATCGACTGGACATTTCACAGGAGCAACTGCAGTTGCACACAGACATTCCTCGTCTGCGTCGAGGAGGTGTGAAGGCACAGTTCTGGTCGGTGTACGTTCCCGCATCGACAGCGGAAACAGGAGACGCGTTGCTGCAGACGCTTCAGCAGATCAATATTGTCAAGGCCATGGTCGCGAGATATCCGGAGACGTTCGAATTTGCCGACCGGGCTGCGGATGTGGAGCGGATTGTGAAGTCCGGGAAGATTGCCTCAATGATGGGAGTGGAAGGCGGGTACAGTATCGAAGAGGACTTGAGCAATCTGGAGCGGCTGTATGGTGAGGGGTGTCGCTACATGACATTGACTCATTCGAAATCTTTGTCCTGGGCGGACTCGGCCACGGATGAGCCCAGAGCGGGCGGATTAACGGACTTCGGGCGGGCCGTGATTCAGGAGATGAATCGTCTGGGAATGCTGGTGGATTTGTCGCATGTGTCACCCGAGACGATGAAGCAGGCGTTGGCGGTGACAAAGGCTCCTGTGATTTATTCGCATTCCAGTGCCAGAGCGATTTGTGATCATCCGAGAAATGTGCCGGATGACGTGTTGCCGCTGGTCGCCGCGAATGGTGGCGTGGTGATGATCAATTTCTTTTCTGCGTTTGTTGTGCCGACGGAGCAATTAAAAACGAATAAGCTGGCACGCGGGACGATTTATGACGTGGTCGATCATATTGAGCATGTGGTGAAAGTGGCGGGGATTGACCATGTGGGAATCGGCTCGGACTTTGATGGGGTTCCGCGGCTGCCTGAGCACCTTGAGAGTGTTGCTACTTATCCGAGGATTACCCAGGAACTTTTGCGTCGCGGCCATAGTCGCGAGGCGATTCACAAGTTGCTGGGGGGGAATGTGCTGCGTGTTCTGAAGGCGGCGGAGCAGGTTTCAGACGAATTGCAGGCCGTGGCTCGGTAGGAATCCGCGTTGATCTGTGGCTTACGGTTCTGTTCTGAAAACGGAACACCGGTCAGCTGAACTTTATCAGGGTGGAAATAACCGATGGTGACGTTGAGTACTGCAGATCGAATTCTGATTACGGGGGCAACGGGGCTGGTGGGGAGTCATGTGGCCGAAGAGGCTCGTGCCCGCGGTCTGGCGGTTCGTTGTCTGGTCCGTCCATCGTCCGACACGAGGTTTCTGCAGCGATGCGGATGTGAATTGGTCTCAGGAGATCTGGACCAGCCGGAGAGCCTGCGGCGAGCGGTGGAAGGCGTGACGGTTGTGGTGCATTGTGCGGCGAAGGTCGGGGACTGGGGACCGACTGAGGAGTATCGTCGGATCAATGTGGATGGGACAGCAGCGCTGGTGGAAAGCGCGCTGGCCGCGGGGACGCTGAAGCGATGGGTTCAGATCAGTTCGCTGGGCGTGTACGAAGGACGTGATCACTACGGAACGGACGAAGCAACGCCTCCCAGCACGACGGGGATTGACGGCTACACACTGACCAAGGTGGAATCAGAGCAACTGATCGTCCGGGCTGTTCGGGAGCGTGGCCTGCCAGCGGTAGTTTTGCGCCCAGGCTTCATCTACGGGACGCGGGACCGAACGGTGCTGCCAAAACTTCTGGAGCGATTGCGAGCGGGGAAGTTCGCCTACCTTGGGGTTCCTGATAAGCTGATGAACAACACGTGGGTGAAGAATCTGTGTGTGGCGATCTGGCTGTCGATCGAGCGGGACGATGTGGTGGGCGAGGTGTTCAACATTCGTGACCCGCGTGCGGTGACGAAGCGGGAATTCATTGAGACGGTCTGCGATGCCGCCGGAATTACGCGGCCGGTGAAGGTTGTGCCGCTGGTGATTGCCCGGGGACTGGCGACCGTGATGGAAGCCACGTGGAAGCTGCTTGGAAAAACGCAGGCACCGCTACTGAACACAGCGAGACTGAAGTTTCTGGGGCTGAATCTGGACTACAGTATCGACAAAGCCATCCGCCGGCTGGGGTATGTGCCAGCCGGGGACTTTCGAGACGCGATGCCGGAATCCGTCCGGGAAGTGGTCGCCGCACAGAGCCGCCAATGACACCGATGGTCAGCGGTGTGTCAGTAGCGTAAGGCACATCGGTGTGTGTCTGAAACCGGCGTTGCGGGCATCAGGCAAGGACATCAGCGACGACGGTTCCGTGGACATCGGTCAGGCGGTAATCACGACCCTGGAAACGGAACGTGAGTTGTTCGTGATTGAAGCCCAGGAGATGCAGGATGGTGGCCTGCAGGTCGTGCGGGGTGACCTTGTTCTGGACAACACCGAAGCCCAGTTCGTCTGTTTCACCGTAATTGAAACCACCGCGGACTCCACCGCCGGCCATCCACATGGTGAAGCAATCCGGGAAGTGGTCGCGTCCCAGCACGTTTCCTCCGGCGGTGCGTCCTTCGCGGAAGGGTGTCCGTCCGAATTCACCGCCGCAGATGATCAGGGTGTCTTCGAAGAGTCCACGCTGCTTGAGATCTTCGATGAGTGCGGCGATGGGTTTGTCGGTTTTGGCCCACTTGTTGGTCAGGCCATCGGTCAGGCCCTCACCCGGACCGGTGCCGTGGAAGTCCCAGCCCCAGTCGAACAGCTGGACGAATCGGACACCCTGCTCGACCAACCGCCGGGCCAGGAGGCAGTTATTGGCAAAGCTGGCTTCACCGGGGGTTGCGCCGTAGGCCTGCAGTGTCTGCTCAGTTTCGTGGCCGATATTCATCACATCGGGCACTGAGGTCTGCATACGATAAGCCAGTTCATACTGGGCGATCCGCGTGGTCGTTTCGGGATGTCCCAGTTCGGCGGCCTGCATCTCATTCAGGGCCTTGAGGGTGTCCAGGGAACGGCGTCGGGTACCGCGATTCATGCCCGGGGGATCAGACACATAGAGCACCGGATCGCCCTTGGAGCGACACTGGACCCCCTGGAACACGGAGGGCAGAAAACCGCTGCCCCACGAGTTGGAGCCACCGTTGGGTTGCACACCGTTGCTGATCAGAACGACAAAGCCGGGCAGATCCTGGTTTTCCGTTCCCAGCCCGTAGGTGACCCAGGCACCCATGGACGGCCGTCCGGAACGTGGCGAACCGGTATAAAGCAGCAGCTCGGCGGGCGCGTGATTGAATTGATCTGTGTTCATGGAATGAATGAAACAGATGTTGTCAGCAACGCGTTGCAGATTGGGGACAGCATCGGACAGCCACGTGCCGGATTGGCCGCACTGCTGAAACTTGCGGGGTGTGCCGAGGAGTTTGGGGACACCGGACGTGAAGGCAAAGGTGCGTCCCTTCAGGAACTCGTCAGGACAATCCTGCCCGGTGCGCGCTACGAGTGCAGGTTTGTAATCGTAGATATCAAGGTTAGGGGGAGAGCCTGTCAGGTGCAGGTAGATGACACGCTTGGCCTTGCCGGGAAGCGGCGGATTGCGTTGCTGAAGTGGCTGAGCCTGATTGAAGGCGATATCGGCCCGAGCCACACCGTCGGACGACAGTGAAGATAGTGCAATCGCGCCGAGACTGAGACCGGAACCATTGAGGAAGTGTCGACGCGTGGTGTGTTCAAGTTGTTTCAGATGGGCCGCGTGTGGCTGCATAGGGAAATTCCTGAAACTTTTTATGGCCGGCTTGAGAGTTAATTCCGTTTTTTCGAGGCTGTGATGCCCACGAGGGTGGAAAATCGCAAGCTGGTGTGATGGTTTTGATCAAAACACATAATTGGCCGGTGGGACCCGCAGGGAAGCCTGTGTTTGTGGGCAATCCCGTCGGTCTGGGGGAACCGAGGGAAAGATCATCGACAGCTATGTTGTTTCGGCATAACCTTCCTGCAGGAGTGCTGCCGCCCTCAATCGGATGATCGTAACGTCAAACATGTTACCCTGAACATGAGCCAATGCCAACGGGCATCGTCAGATTGCCGGGGAAATGGAAGATCCAGCGGGAATTATCAGCCTTCGGTGGGTGGCCAACGGGAACGTGTAACAGAGGAGTTCAGGCGGCATTTGGGCACGGTTTTCGGGAGGAATGGCAGCGGGGGAAGTGTTTCGGCGGGCTGCACAGGCCGGGAGAACTCTGCGGGGCAAAATCTTTGGCGTGGGGAAAGAAAGCGGCTGAAGCGCGGATCAAATGTTTGCTTCGTCCACCAGGGCCTGACTAGAATTGGGCATCCTGTTTGTGCCGTGGAGTCTGTGGAATGACATCGGACGAAAATTCAGAAGCACCTTCGCCCGGGGCGTGGAAGTTGTGTCGTGGTCCGGCCAACTGGTTCACATTTCGGTGCCCCGAAGAAATTGAGGTGCATCAGAATCAGACTCTGATCGAGCTGCGATGGACACCGGGTTTGATGAGTTCAGCGCAGGCAGACGGCGGGGGCCAGGAAAAGGGGCTGCTGCTTTCGCTGGTGGCGTGGTGGGACGAATCGGACAGTGGAGAAAATCGTCGCCAGCCTCCGGATCTGGGGCTGCTGTTTCCACAGGTAGTTTCGCTGCAGCCACAACCTTCGTTGAAGGGCAATCTGCAGAATGACGTCTGGACCGGACAGTCACGGCGGCCGCTGACAGGTTGCTGGCTGGCTCGGGTCTTTCGCAAACGTCCTCGGTATCAGTGGAAGCTGTGGACGTTCAGGCATGGTCGTTTAATGATTGTAGCGACCACACAGTCAACGGACCGTCAAACGCTGACTCGGGAACAGGTGGTGATTTGCGAGCGGCTGTTGCAGACGCTGGAAATTGCGGACCGACCGGCATGGCCTCCTGATATCTTCCTGAAGCATGTTCTGGAGTTAGCGCGGCATCACTTTCCGCTGCTGCAGTCATCGGTGGCTCGTGGGTTTTCGGTTCGGCTGGGACACAGTGAAATTGGTCTGTCAAATTTCTACCGTCGCTATCTGCAGCAGCCGGACGAGTTTCGTCGGATCATGCTGCCTGGCCTGACATCCATGGTGCGGCTGCAGGAGCTCAGTCCCCGGCAGCTGATGCCGGAGTTCGAAGAAATCCGTACGCGTTTGTTGCCAATGCTGTCACCCGAGAGTGAAACGAAACAGGACGAACGAGTGCGGCAGCCATGGGTTGGGGGATTGTCGATTGGTTACGTGATCGACGAAGACGATTCCTATCGCTACGTGCATCGGGCGATGCTGGACGCCTGGAAAATCAGCGTGGACGATCTGCATTCAGCGGCGATTGAAAACCTCTGCACCTACTCGGAAGAGAATCCTCTGGAAGTCACCGTTGTTGGTGAAGAGTCGGCACCGAAGATGATGATGCCACTGAACCCGGATGCCTACAATTGCTCGCGATTGCTCGACCCTCGTTTTCATGCTCGTCTGCGGGGGCTCTTCGGTCCGCAGCTGGTGCTGGGGCTTCCCAATCGGGATTTCTTTGTGATTGTGTCGCTGCATGAACCGGAATTGATTCAGCAGATTCGCAGTCAGGTTCGGGAAGACCACGCGGTGATGCATCATCCGCTGACGCGAAGTCTGCTGTTGATATCCGCTGATGGCGTGAGCGAGTATCTGGACGAAGTCGAATAGAGGGACATTCAGGTTAAACCGTGCTTCTGGTCCTGCACGGTCCATCAGCCATGCTTGCGAAGAAAATTCTGCGCGGCAGCCAATGTGCCGAGGCCAACGACCAGCGGTTGGACTGCGATCAGAGCGGCGTTGTGGCAATGGCCCCGTCGTTGTGCAAATGGCATGGCCAACTCCGTGGGCGTGGGGCCAGCGTAAGTGACGTTTTCGTCAAGGATGCTGGCCAGCGAAGGCCGTGGGAATCGCGCGTAGGTTGGCACTGAAGAGCCTGTCAGCGTGGGGGGGAATCGGCGTAAAGTAGAATGTCCCCTTTTGTGTTCAGGGCGATTGCTGGAACGAGACCTGTTTGAACAGTGCTGCCCCACCGAAAAAGAAATGCGTGTTCTTTTCGTGGAGGGTGGGGACGAAGGTGTGGATGTCCGGAATTGTGCGGGAGAAGTCATCGGGTGAGGGACCATCGCAGTCCACATCGACCTCGAAAATCACCAGTTCACCCTTGCGGCGAATTCGGGCGAGGTGCGGTCCGACGGTGCGGAATTTTCCGATGATTGTTCCCGAATCCACTGGTCGGTTTGACAATCCGACATCGCCGTTGACATGCAGCGGTGTCACTCTCAGGTAGGCACAGTTCTGTGGTTCGTCATAGGCCGCTCGTTCCACGGTACCGATCCCGATGAAGACGACATTTCCCCAGTCGTTCTTTTCACCGGGCTGCAGTTCAAACACGACCTCAGCGGTGAAATCGCTGGTCAACAGAGTATTGCTGCGGGTGCGTACGTAGTTTCGGTCTTTGGTTCGCAGTCCATTGGATTCGTACAGTGTTTCCTTACCCGCTTCCAGAAATGCCGGGAAAGGTGATTCGCCGCCCAGCGGCAGCAGGGTGTTTCCCGCGATGTTGGGCAGAGTCAGGTCGCTTTGAAGAATGATCCGGCCACTTTCACGCAGCAGTTCTGTTTCTCCTTCGAGGACGATCAGCGTGTAGGTGATGGCTCCTATGCCGTCTGCCGGGGGCGCCAGCAGCAGTTCTCGGGCTCTGGACAGCTGGAGTGCAATTGTCTGATCGCCGACCTGCACGGTTTCAGGCAGTCCCTGCAGGTTGCTGCCATTGAGACGTCGATTTTCGGGCAATTCAAGTTCATAGCCATCAGGTTTGAGGGAAATCCGACGAATTTCGCGCAGTGTGGTCTGATGTTCGTCGAGTGTAATCATGCTGTCTTTGACCAGTCCCTGAACGGCACCGCGTTCGAAGCGGGCCACCAGTTCCAGCAGGTCAGGTTCGGCGACGGGCAGCACCGGGACAACACTGGCTTTGAAGGTACTACCATCCGTGCTTTCCAGAGTGAGATTGCGACGGTCGTCTGCCCGACTACTCCATTCCATCCGGACTTTGAAGTCCCGCTGCTGTCGGTCAAAAGGTGTCACTCGGACGGTCAGTTCAATTGGCTGGTGTCGCTGGGAGACAGCGATGGAAGGGGGTGTGAAGGCGACATCTGGTCTGGCGAGGAAGGTGGTCAGCTCTGAGACCGGAATCGCCAGGTTCAGATCTGTGTCACGGATTTTTGCAACGACGACACCAATCACCTTGCCTTCGGCATCCAGCACTGGTCCGCCGGAGTTGCCGGGATTGATCACGGCATCCAGTTGAATGGCTGCTGGTTTGTTCTGGCTGCGGCGAATTGCGGAAATGCGGCCGACGCTGACCGTGATATTGGGATAATCCTGATTGCGAAGTGCGAGGGCTGTTCCCAGTGGATAACCGAAGACCGTCACCTCCTGCGTCTCAAACAGCGCGGTGTCGGTTCCTGTTTCGAGGGCAGTGAGTTGTGTTTCGCCGGAATAGTGGAGGAGTGCCAGGTCAGCGTCCTCATCCACGCGGACCACGCGCGCGCTGACGACATGTTCGCCGTCTTCCCCTGAGAGCAGTACCAGTTTGACGGAATCGCCAGCCTTGCCGACGACGTGGGCATTGGTCACGAAGTAACCGGCGGGATCGACGCAGAAGGCAGTTCCCGTCGCGCGGCGAGATTCCGCGACGACGAGTGCTGTGGCCTGCTTACCACGACTAACAATCTCCGGGGTGGTCTGAGCGGCGAGGCGTGTGGCCGGCAGCAGGAGAAGCAGACTCAGACCATACAGAATGAAAGTGATGGCACTGCGCATGCGAGAAGCCTTTTTGCTGCGGAGATGGACACATGCAGGTCGTGAGAACCTAGCAGAACAGCGAACAACTGTCATCTGTGCCGTGGCAATTCGAAGAAAACATTGTGCGGACCGATTCGCAGTCCCGGGGCCTTGTTGCCTGCCGAATCAGGGTGCGCATTGATTCAACTGGCTCTGATCTGGCTCTACCGGCCTGCTCACAGTGCGACATCATCGGCTTAGCCCGGGCCGTGCCATCCGTCGCATCTGTCCCATTGGTCTCATCCGTCTCAGCGCCTGTCAGTCCTGCGGAGGCCCGAGGGGCTGACGCTTGCGTCCAACCGGCGGATCCGCGATAGTTTCGGAGTTTTGGGCCGCGTGGCAACTCGCGTTTTCCGGGCGGGGCGCACCGATCCGATTTGAGAGAGTCACAGGGTTGCTGACGGAGCCTGTGAGGTGTGTCGGTAGGGTCTGATAATTACCCAGAGATGAAGTGCTCACCAGGTTATAGTCACACCTGCTTACATGCGTCGTTGATAGCATTATGGACGATAAAGCTGATATACTGAGGGTAAGGTGAATTCAAGGTACAATTCTGCGTGGGTACCAGGGTGCGGCGGCGAAGAATCGATGCGGCTCGGAGGGCGTTCATGAAGACTGACGCATTTGTGTTTGTCGGGGGAGGATCAGGCGGTCATCTCTTTCCGGGATTGGCTGTTGCGGAATCTCTGCGACAACTGCATCCGCTGGCGGACGTCGTGTTTTTCTGCAGCGACAGACCGGTGGATCGTCTGATTCTGGAGCAGGCGGTGCTGCAGTTGCCCAGTCTGCGGTGGGAATCCAGTTTGCATTTCATTCGTGGCGGCCGACTGCGTCGCTGGTTTCTGGGGGCCTGGCGATTGCTGGCGAACTATCGTCGGCTGCGTCGGCGTTTGCGAGAGATTGAGCCGGTTGCTGTGGTTGGTCTGGGGGCCGCGGCCAGTGTTGCCGGGTGTATCGCGGCCGCAAACCTGCGGATTCCGGTGATTCTTCTGGAGAGCAATACGATTCCCGGCCGAGCCACGACAGCCTTATCCCCGCGAGCGATCGTGACATTTACGGGTTTGCCGCTGCGATCCGGATGTGCCGAAGACCTGCGATGTCATCTGGAATCGGTGGGGGTGCCGGTACGCCGTTCGGTGGCGAGTCTGTCGGGGCGACCGCGTTCGAGTCCGGGTGGTCGGCTGCGCCTGTTGATCCTCGGAGGCAGCCAGGGGGCTCATCGTCTGAACCAGTTGGTGATGCGAGTGCTGGAGCAGATTTCGGGGCTCCCTGAGGACTGGGAGATTGTGCATCAGACGGGGCCTGCGGATCTGGAGAATGTGCGTCAGTTTTATGCCGATCGTCCCTGGCGAGTGCGGGTGGAGTCCTTTTTGCATGCCATGGAAGACGAGTTGGCCGCGGCGACCCTCGTGATCAGTCGAGCGGGAGCGGGGGCTCTGGCGGAACTGGCCTGTGCGAATCTGGCCAGCATCCTTGTGCCGCTGAAGCCATCAGTGGACGAGCATCAGTGGTCGAATGCGATGGCCTATCAGCAGGCGGGGGCTGCCTGGGTTGTGGACGAGCAGGCAGCGGATGCCGTTGCGGTGCTTGCAGAGCACCTGACACAACTGGTGCAGTCAGTGGAGCAGCGAGAGCAGCTTGCGGAGGGGATGGCGGCTGTGGCTCGCCCCGACGCTGCACGCCGTGTGGCAGAGTATCTGATTGAGCTGGCGCACGGTGCAGTGAAGCATGCGCCGGAGCGGGGCGCCTGTGCCTGCGGTGGTTGCCCGGCCTGAGGAAGCAGGTCCATGGACACCTGCCCATGTGACTGTCCGCGACAGACCGTGGAATGTTTTGTGAACGCCGGGGGAAGTCCAGTGAATCAGACGAAGCGGTCGATCACCGTGACGCCGCTGCCGGGAAACTGGTGCATGCGTGGCAGCAGTTCAGCGGCCTCTGTCAGGGTGACACGGTTGCTGATCAGGCGATCCGGCTGCAGTTGACCGTCCGCCATCATGGCCAGCATGCGTGGGTATTCGAAGGCCTGCATGCCGTGGCTTCCGAGCAGTTCCAGTTCTTTGCCGATCACGGTCGCCATGGGGAGTGGGGGATCGGCGGCCTGGCCGGACATGAGTCCGATCTGTACATGTCGTCCGCGTTTCCTGAGCGACAGGATGGAATTTCGGCAGGTGTGGTGACTACCGAGTGCATCGACGGAGACGTGAACTCCGCCATCGCAGAGTGACTGGATGGCAGCGACGGGCGGGTTGGTTGTGGCATCGATGAGGTGTGTTGCTCCGCAGATGCGTGCCAGTTCGAGGCGATCGGGGCGAATGTCGACCGCCACCACCCGGGCTCCGATGGCCGCGCCGATCATGATGGCGGAGAGTCCGACGCCACCGCAGCCGTGGACGGCCAGCCATTCACCGGCCTGCAGGCGCCCCTGCACAACAACACCGCGGAACGAGGTCGCAAAACGGCAGCCGAGGCTGGCGGCGGTTGTGAAATCGACGGAGTCCGGGAGTTCGACGAGGTTCACATCTGCATGTCGGATTTCGACGTACTCCGCGAAGGCTCCCCACTGCGTGAAACCGGGTTGGGTGTAGTGGTCGCAGATGTGCTGGTTGCCGCTATAGCATTGCGGGCAGTGTCCGCAGCCGCAGCAGAACGGCACTGTGACGCGGGTGTCTGGTTTCCAGCGCCGCACATCGGCCCCGGTTGCCACGATGACTCCTGCGAGTTCGTGACCGGGGACGTGTGGCAGGTGGACATCGGAGTCGTGTCCCATCCAGCCGTGCCAGTCGCTGCGACAGAGCCCGCAGCTGCGCACGGCGATGATTGCGGAATCCGGGTGGGGAGTCGGGTCAGCGAC
>JALQWE010000761.1 GCA_023258825.1 Planctomycetaceae bacterium
GAGTCATCTGGATTCGTTTGACTACAAGCCGGAGTTAGCGCGTTTTCACGGGAAGTCACTGGAGTCCTCAGAGAGGCCGGAAACGTTTTTCAATCAGATTGGCTTATTGCGTAAGAACGACTGGGAATTCCGACAGCGTGGTCAGAGTGGGCTGTGGATTTCGGACTTGTTTCCGAAGCTGGCGGAGCTGGCGGATGACCTGACGATTGTGCGGTCGATGGTGACGGAGTCCGCTAATCACACTCCTGCGACATTCGAAGAGAACTCGGGCTTCCGGCTGAATGGATTTCCGGTGATGGGGTCCTGGATTTCGTGGGGGCTGGGAAGTGAGACCGACGATTTGCCCTCGTACGTGGTGTTGCCGGATGGGCGGGGCTTGCCTGCGGGTGGGACGATCAACTGGTCGAATGGTTTTCTGCCGGCTCAGCATCAGGGAACAGCGTTTCAGGTTCAGGGAGCGCCGATTCGGGATTTATTTCCCTCCCGGGCATCGACTCCGCAGCGTGAGCGGGACAGTCAGGAGTTGCTGGCGCGAATGAATCAGGAGCATCTGGCGCGGACGGGGCTGGAGGACAGTCTGCAGGCGCGGATTCGCTCGTATGAGCTGGCGGCGAAGATGCAGCTGGCGGTCCCGGAGGTGACAGATCTGAATGCAGAGACGGAAGCCACTCGGGCGATGTACGGGCTGGATCGTGAAGAGACGGCGGATTTTGGCCGGCGCTGTCTGCTGACTCGTCGGTTGCTGGAGCATGGTGTTCGTTTTGTGCAGTTGTTTTCGGGCGGATCGTTTGGTTCGCCGCGGATTAACTGGGACGGGCATGAAGACGTGCATGAGAATCATTCGCGGGAAGCTGGGCGGATGGATCAGCCGGTGGCCGCGCTGCTGCGAGACCTGAAAGAGCGGGGAATGCTGCAGGACACGCTGGTGCTGTGCACGACAGAGTTTGGCCGCACGCCGTTTACGCAGTCGAGTGAGTTCGTGGTGGGGGCCGGGCGTGATCACAACATGTATGGATTCTCTATCTGGATGGCTGGAGGAGGATTGAAGCCCGGAGTTGCGTATGGGGCAACGGATGAGATTGGCTGGAAGACGGTCGAGAAGCCGGTGCATTGGTATGACTACCATGCAACGGTTCTGCATCTGCTGGGGATTGATCACGAGCGGTTGACGTATTATCACAATGGCATCCAGCGTCGTCTGACCAACGTGCATGGCGAAGTGCTGCGGGAACTGCTCCGGGCGTGAATCGACGGTTGAATGGGTCGAGAAGGTTTTCGGTGCGGGGGCTATGTCGTGACACAGGTGCATCGAGTGAAGCGGATCGTGCTGCTGGTGGTCTTCTGGCTGGTTTCAATCGGAAATCGGGACGTCGTGGCAGGCAGTCCGGAGGTGCAGTTTTCGGTGACGGAGACGACCGTCATTCCGGAAGTATTTCCGGCGGAAGGGATTTCCGCAGACGGCGTACGGGCTCTGTTTTTCTCTGGCCCGGAGTGGCGTGGCAAGCCGACTCGAGTGTTTGCCTGGTATGGGGTTCCGGACGTGCCGGCGGGGCAGAAGGTTCCGGCGATGGTTCTGATTCATGGGGGTGGCGGTACGGCCTTTGACCGCTGGGTCAGGCTCTGGAATTCCCGGGGTTATGCGGCCATTGCGATGGACGTGTGTGGATGTGTGCCGGTCGGTAGTTATGGCAACTGGCAGCGACACGACCACGGGGGACCTCCGGGATGGGACGCGTCATTTGGTCAGCTGGATGAGCCGGTGACGGACCAGTGGACGTGGCATGCGGTGCAGGCGGTCTGTCGTGCGCATTCTCTGGTGCGTACGTTTCCGGAGGTGGATGCGGACCGCATTGGTGTCACCGGGATTTCCTGGGGAGGTTATCTGACCTGTATCGTCGCGGGAGTTGACGAGCGATTTCGGTTGGCGGTGCCTGTGTATGGCTGTGGATTTCTGGGTCAGAATTCGGCGTGGTTACCGGCGTTTGAGCGACTGGGTTCGGAGAAGGCGGCGTTGTGGCTGCGTCAATGGGATCCGGCCGAGTACCTGCCGCGTGCGAAGATGCCGCTGTTGTGGGTGAACGGGACGAATGACTTTGCCTATCCGATGGATTCGTGGCAGCGGTCGACTGAGTTACCGGAGCGGGAGCCGCAGTTGTGCCTGCGTGTTCGCATGCCGCATGGGCAT
>JALQWE010000762.1 GCA_023258825.1 Planctomycetaceae bacterium
TCGGTCCCGAATCCAGCGCGGGCTCAATCTGAAACATCGTCACGCCCGTCCGAGCCTCCCCCCGCCAAATCGCATACTGCACCGGCGCCGCACCCCGGTACCGCGGCAACAGCGAACCATGCAGGTTGAAGGCCCCCAGACGCGGAATCGCCAGCAATTCCGGCTTCAGAATCTGCCCATACGATGCCACCAGAAAAACGTCCGCTCCAAATTCCCGTAACTGCTCCAGCACCTCCGGCCTGTTCACACGCTCCGGCTGCAATACCAGGATCCCACGCTCTTCCGCTAACTGCTTCACCACATTCACATGCTGATGATGCCCCCGACCCGTGCGGTCCGGCTGAGTCAATACGGCGAGCACCTGATGGCCCGATGACATGACCGCTCGAAACGCCGGCAATGCAAATTCCCCGGTTCCCATCAACACCAGTCGCAATCCCATCTCCCTGCACCTCCATCCACCAAAACACAATCTCAGCCCACCCTGCTCATGCCCCGCACAAACACACCGGTCCATCCGTCTCCACCCGGAGTTTCGTTGGATTTCTCCTGGCAGCCCCGTTAAACCTTGACTCACAAACTTTTCAGGGCTCTTCGCCGAAACACAACGTCAACGCTCACCTGCCTCCACTCACCAACAAACCCTCCCAATCCATGAAACCTTCCCACCAACTGCTGCTGATCCTCTCCTTCACTCTGCTGGCCAGCCTCAGCCTCGCAAAGCCCCGCCAACAGCCGCCGGACACCAGAACGTCCCCGGAAAAATGGGACGCTGATATCGCCAGCCTCGAAGCCCGCTTCGCCAGTCGCTCCTCGACCACGGCCCGAATCGTCTTTGTGGGCAGCTCAACCATCCGACGCTGGAAACTTGATGCCGCTTTCCCGGGTCTCGATGCTGTCAATCACGGCTTCGGTGGCTCGTTCCTCTCTGATTCCGTGCACTTCTTTGATCGCATCGTGAAACCAGCCTCTCCCGAAATCATCGTCCTCTACGCCGGTGATAATGACCTCAACGCCGGCAAGTCCCCCGAAATCGTCGTCCGCGATTTCCAGGCCTTCCTCGACAAAGTCGATCAGTCACTCCCCAACTGCCGCAAAATTCTGTTCCTCTCCATCAAACCCAGCATCAAGCGCTGGAAAAACCGGGATAACATCGTCAGAACCAATCAACTCATCCAGGCCCTCTGCAACCAACACCCCCGCGCTGACTTTGTTGACCTCTGGCAAATCTCTCTCGATTCCTCCGGTATGCCACGACGAGATTTGCTGGATACCGACGACCTCCACCTCAGTGACGCCGGCTACGAACTCTGGACCAGAACTCTCACCCCGCTGCTGCTGCTGCCCGAATAACTATTTCACTCAGACGGCGAACCGCGATTGCTCACACGACACTCACGTAGATTACGTGAGTGCATAACCCTCCCACGTCATTCAGCCAATTCTGATTTTAACCCGACAGTATTCACCGAGCGTACGCGGTAGGTGTACTGCCGCCCTGCTTCCGCCGTCCTGTCGGTGTATTCCATCAGCACCAGCGGCTGAGTCGGTGTGTCGCTGTACTGCAGATTCTGAAATACCGGACGACCAAACGGATTCTTACCCTGCTCCGGTACGTTCGCCAGAAACTCACCATCCCGCTCAATCACAAAGCCCGCCAATCCACTCTCAAGGTCCGCCTCCGCGTCCCAACTCAGGCGATTGCCCTCCACACGCACATCATGCGGCGCAGGCGGTGCCGTCGAATCCGACACCCGCGTGTCTTTCACATACTCCATCCAGCCCCGCGCGGCCGCTGCATTCGGTAACCAACCCATCGCACGCACCTCCCCACGATACTCCGCAGCTGCCACCGCCTCCGTTCCCGTAATCGGCGCTAACCACGCGTCCGACTCCGACATCGGCCGCAGCCCTTCCCCAGGCACCGCCGGCAACCGCTGCTTCAGACACTCATGCAGCCACGGTATCGCAAAGTACCGCTGGTTCCCGCATTCATGACTGCTCAAGGGATCCACGGCCACGCCAATCAATCCCCCTCGCCCTCGCAACGTCGCAAAGAACAGCTCGTTCGCCGGCCAGACGCCCGCAAATCGGCCGTCCTTCACCGTCACGCCTTCCTGAGTCCCCGGGTTGCACATGATCGGAACCCCCAGAGCCGCCTCACGCACCTCATGCGCTCGGATCC
>JALQWE010000763.1 GCA_023258825.1 Planctomycetaceae bacterium
TGTCCCCAGCCAGCCGGTGACTGACAGCAGCCGCTTTCTGCTACCAACAGAACAAACCCGCAATCCGCAAACATGTTTCGAAAACGCCACAGGCTGAAAAATCCGGCAGCACCCAACCTCTGCAACGCTAAATCACTGCCCTGACTAAAGTGCGTTATTTCAACCTTTACCCACGGGCATTATTTGTTTCCCTATTTACACCACACTCCAGACAGGTGGGTTTATGAATCGAGGGCAATCGAAACGTGCCGCGTTCCTTTCGCCACGCGGCAACTCGGCGTCTGTCGCGCATGGCACAGTGAACAGTCCAGCAGCGTCCGAACGGGCCGGGGACAACCTGCGAGGACGCCTGCAGCGGTGGACGCCAGGCCAGTTGCTGAACGGACTGATGCTCGCACTTGTGGCAGTCCTGCTGTTGGAATGGTTCTGGGTGGTCACGCGCAGGCCACAGCCCCTTCTGATTCAACGCGGCCCTGAATTTCAGAACACGTTTCATCTGGAGATAAACTCGGCAACGTGGGTGGAATGGATGCAGTTGCAGGGGATTGGACCGTCGATGGCCAATCGCATTGTTGCCGACCGCCAGGTGAATGGACCGTTTGTCTCGATCGAGGATCTGGCCAGAGTTCCCGGAATTGGCTCTGGCACACTCGACCGAATCCGTCCATCGCTTAGAATCCGGCATGAACAGAAAACAGCCCAGCGAAGCAACCCGTAAGTCTTCAGAATCCACCGCAGATTCTGCGTCCGCCAGTGCGTCTCAGGCAGCAGCACCGACTCTGGTGGGCAGTCTCCGTCGGTTTCAGGCCTATCGGCAACAGGTCCGTCTGCGGCAACTGCCCGGCGGCAGCGTGCATTCAAAAAGCGAAGCGCGTGCGGCAAAGGATCGTGTCCGCAGCTCATGGCAACTGGTCCGTGAATTCGGACGGCTGCTGCGGCCGTACCGGGGGCCGCTCTCACTCTCCCTCGCCACAGTCACGGTTTCGACATTGCTGGGGCTGATCCCACCGGCGGGTACCAAGTTTGTTGTGGACTACGCGCTGGGAGGCAAGCCCCTTCCGTCGTTTCTGCAGGGCTACACATGGCTCAGCAGTCCCGTGCGGCTGTTATCGGTCGCAGTCATCGCGGTTGCAGTGGTGTCTCTGCTGCGGATTTCAATTCACATCTGGGGTCGCTGGCACGCCACAAAGATCTCCAAAAGCCTGCAACTGGCGATCCGTCGCCGCGTGTTTGATCATGCCATACGACTGCCACTGCACCGTGTGCAGAGCATGCGTTCCGGTGGCGTTGCCTCGGTGCTGCGTGAAGACGGAGGCAGTGTCGGCGAACTGGTCTTCGGAATGCTTTACAATCCATGGCGGGCTGTGATCCAGTTGTTCGGCAGCCTGATCGTGCTGGCATGGGTGGACTGGACGCTGCTGGTCGGCGCGTTTGTGCTGTTGCCGTCGGCCTTTCTGACGCACCGTGCGTGGGTTCGTGTGATCCGTCCGCAGTTCAAAGCGATTCGCAAGCAGCGGGAACAAATTGACGCCGGCGCCGCCGAATCGTTTGCGGGAATTCGCATCGTGCGAGCCTTCAGCCGACAAAAACGTGAGGCACTGCGATTTGCCGAAGAAAACAACCTGATGGCACGGCAGGAACTGTATGCCTGGTGGTGGATGCGATTTGTCGAAATCGTCTGGGAAGCCATGATTCCAATCGCCAGTGCGGGGCTGCTGTTTTATGGTGGCTGGCGAGTCACAAACGGCCACATGACCACCGGTGACCTGATGATGTTCCTTGTGTACCTGCTGATGCTGCTGGAACCGCTCGCCGCACTTTCCACCAGTGCGACTCAGTTTCAAAACAGCCTCAGCGGACTGGATCGCATTCTGGATCTGCTGGAGGAACAGCCGGAAATGGTGGCCACCGCCGCAAGTCTCCACGTGCAGCCGGGAACCGTTGCCGGCGCAATCGAATTTGAGCACGTCAATTTCAACTATCCGGGAACCGACCTGCTGGCCCTGCGCGATATCAGCCTGAAAGTAGCGCCCGGGCAAACAGTCGCGCTCGTGGGTCCCAGCGGAGCCGGCAAGACGACTCTGTGCAACCTGGTGGCTCGCTTCTATGACCCTGCCAGCGGACGCATTCTGCTGGACGGCCGTGACCTGCGTGATTTCGATGTGGAATCATTTCGGTCACTCCT
>JALQWE010000764.1 GCA_023258825.1 Planctomycetaceae bacterium
TCCTCAGAAACACCGGGAAACGGGTGATCCGGAGACTTTGCCGGATCACCCGGAGTGCAGAAAACGCTGAATGTGCTGAAGTTCCCCGGAAATCTGCCAACATCCACGAGATCACTGCGTATTTCAGACGGACTTGCTGAGAACTCTTACAGGACAATCCCTCCGGATGATTTCGGATGCGGATGACGGAACCGGCTGATGATCGAAACTCGAAATCTGACAAAACGGTATGGCAATCTGATTGCTGCCAACGACATCACTCTGAAGCTTGACCAGGGAGATGTGTTTGGTTTCATCGGTCCCAACGGGTCCGGAAAAACCACGACTATGCGGATGATCGCCACTCTGCTGGCCCCTGACCACGGCGAAGCCTATGTGTGTGGCAAGTCCATCTACACAGATCAGGAAGAAATCCGGCGATTAGTGGGTTTCATGCCGGACTTTTTTGGTGTTTACGATGACATGACGGTCATTGAATACCTTGAGTTCTTCGCGGCCACGTACCGCATTGACGGTAGTCGTCGCCGCAAAGTTGTGGAGGAAAAGCTGGAATTGGTGGACATGGCCTTCAAACGGGATGCCATGGTCAACGAATTGTCCCGCGGTCAGACCCAGCGCATTGGGCTCGCCCGAACACTGCTGCATGACCCGCAGGTGCTGCTGCTGGATGAACCTGCCAGCGGGCTGGATCCACGAGCCCGCATCGAGATTCGCAATCTGCTGCGACGGCTGGGTGAGATGAAGAAGACGGTGATTGTCAGCAGCCATATTCTGCCGGAGCTGGCGGATGTGTGCACGCGAGTCGGGATGATTGAAAAGGGGCACATGATCGTTGATGGCAACGTGGCGGAAGTTATGCGGAAGGCACGTCAGCGGATCCTGTTGCACATTCGCGTGAAGGATCGCACAGACTTTGCCGCCTCTCTGCTGGAGCAGCAGGACAGCGTGGAAAAAGTATCCATCGGCCGGGATGCGCTGATCGAGGCGACTCTGAAGCCGGATGTGGAAGACTACAGCGATTTGCCGACCGCCCTGGTTCAGGGTGGCATCGCCATCACGCTGTTCCGCGAGGAAGAGGTCAATCTGGAAACTGCCTTCCTGCAGCTCACCAAAGGGCTCGTGCAGTAACCGGCTGATCGCAGCCTCGCAATTCCGGACAGGATTGGTCCCGACCGCTCTTGCAGCGATTCGCTGCCTGGTCAGCGTGCGCGGATGGCAATTCGGTGTCCGCTGGCTCAGGGCTCATCCTGAGAGCTCATTAGCGCTATGATTTAGTCTGAAATCTTCAGTTCCCCTCTGCGCCGATCAAGAAAACGAAGGGTTGAGCTGCCTGTGGATTCGGCACCATAGATTGTGTCGACCGATGCACGCGTCCTGCACTTTCGCCGTCGGGGCAAGCTCCATTCGAAGCGCGGGTTGTCGGGGTTTGACCTGTCAGGCGTCACGACTGCTGGAAAAACGGTCTGGTTGAGAACCTCGTGTCGTCGCTGACATGGGCATTCACGAAGTTGACCGAGTGCTTCCGGGCGACGGCAGGCTCAGTTCGGTACGGGTTGCGCCGGGGAACTGCTGATTTTTGGGCATTTTTCAGGAAGTTTCGTGACCTTATGGCTTCCACGACGTGGATTGCCCTGCAGATGATACGTGGGTGTGGTTGTGAATACCACCATTGTGTGTGATTGGTGATAATGTTGTATGTGAGTACGTTATGGTTCCGCTTGGGATACGCCCTACGAATGATTTTGCGTTCCTGAAGTCATTCGGATCGTCCGGCAACACTCTGGCGTTGAAGAGCCTCCTCAACGCCATCCTGCAGTTGCCGGTACCGATCGCGGAGGTGATGCTGCAGAATCCGTTCAACCGGCAGGAATTTGAGGATGACAAGGCCTCCATCCTGGATATCCGGGCCGTGGATCAGCAGGGAGCGATCTACGACATCGAAATGCAGGTGTCCAACCAGCCTGGACTTGTCCCACGTCTGGTGTTTTATGCCTGTGAAATTTATGCGGACCAGATGCGGGCTGGGGACAATTACCAGAAGCTCAAACCCGTCTATGCCATCTGCCTGCTGGAGGGTCGGCTCTGGCACGATTCGACTCGGATGCATCACACTTTTCGGCTGATGGATCGTGACACCGGGCGATGTCTTACCGGCACTCTGGAAGTTCACACTCTGGAAATGGG
>JALQWE010000765.1 GCA_023258825.1 Planctomycetaceae bacterium
GACGGTGTGTCCACGCACGACTTTTGCGGCTTCGCGGAGGTCAGAAATCCGGGAGTTGGTGCAGGAGCCGATGAAGGCCACGTCGATTTTTGTGCCCTGAATCGGTTGACCTTCGCTGAGCCCCATGAATTCGAGTGCTTCGCGAATCAGACGCTGCTCTTCTGCCGGCACTTCGGCCAGCAATGGCAGTGGCCGACTGACACCGACGGACTGGGCAGGTGTGATTCCCCAGGTGACTGTGGGTTCGATATCGGCGGCATTGAAAACGACGACATCGTCGAATTCGGCATCTGGTGCTGAGGCGAGGCTGAGCCACCAGGTTGCGGCGCGATCAAATTCGTCTGCCTTGGGGGCAAATGGCCGTCCGCGGAGGTAGTCGACCGTTTTCTGGTCCGGGTTGATGTAGCCGCAGCGAGCACCGCCTTCGATGCTCATGTTGCAGACCGTCATTCGCTCTTCCATGGACATTGCATCGAAGGTCGTTCCGGAGAATTCGTAGGCGTAGCCTACGCCGCCCTGAACGCCCAGTTGCTGGATGATGTAGAGGATGACGTCTTTGGCGTAGACACCGGGAGGCAGTGGTCCATTGACGACGATTTTGCGCACGCGGGGCCGATTCAGGAACATGGTCTGCGTGGCGAGAACTTCGGCGACGTTGCTGGTGCCAATGCCGATGGCGATGCTTCCGAAGGCGCCATGAGTGCTTGTGTGGCTGTCACCGCAGACGATGGTCATTCCGGGCTGGGTCAAGCCCTGTTCGGGGCCCACGACATGGACGATCCCCTGACGTTCGTCGGACAGATTGAGCAGCGTGACGCCGAAATCAGCACAGTTCTTTTCGATTGCCGACATCATTTGTTCGGCGAGGTCGTCCAGGAAGGGACGTGCCTGACTGGCGGTGGGAACAATGTGGTCGACCGTGGCAATGGTACGCTGGGGAAAGGCCACTTTCAGCTGACGATCTCGCAGGATTTCGAATGCCTGGGGACTGGTCACTTCGTGAATCAGATGCAGGCCAATAAACAGCTGAGTTTGTCCGCCGGAAAGAGTCCGTACGGTGTGAAGATCCCAGACTTTGTTGAACAGATTGCGTTTGTCAGACATGGATCAGAGGTTCAGTCAGAAATCAGGGGCGAATTGCAAGTGCCTGCCCACTGCCCGATGGGAGACAGACAAAATCGACAGCGAACCGGGACATCCCGGGAGGCCCGAGAATCAGTGGCTGTTGTGAACGAGGGAGTATAACGGGAGAAGGCGTGCGAGTCATGGATGAGTCCGGTGGATTGCCACGCCACAACGAAAAATAAGCCTGGACTGGCAGTTTAGGCCCGATTTCGGGGTGTTCCGGGGAGTTTTGGCCGACTTTTCAGGCTGTGGCCCTGCCATTTGCCCGAACAATCCTGCTGATGTTGACAGTCTCAGAAGGCGGGCTTAACCTGTCTGGAGTCCGTGAACCGATGATCGGGGAATCGGACGAAATTCCTGAACTCCAGGGAATTGCTTCCCGCCACCTGCACCTCTGCTTTTTGTCCGGATCGGATGAGGCAGCAGGATTTTCCGGTGGCTGGTAGGGAAACCGTCCTTCTGTTGTCTCTGTTGCTGGCGTTGAATGCCCGGTGTGATCCGGGAGTGCCGGTGCACAGAACCAGTTCTTCCGGATGTGTTTCCTATGTCTGTTCCGCTGTCCGCAGGTAAGGCCCAGGCGATTGAGCTGCTCCGTCGGCAGATTCGCTCTTCGCAGTCTGCGGGGGATCGGCAGGAATTTCAGCCGACCGGACTTTCGGCACTGGATCGCTTACTGCCCGGGGGCGGACTTCCCGTCGGCAGTGTGATGGAGTGGATCAGTGAAACGCCGGGGCACAGCGCGACATCTCTGGCACTGCGTTGTGCGTCTGCCTTATTAAAACGGCCTGGTTGTCTGGCCGTGGTGGATGAAGGTCGTGATTTTTTTCCGGCCATTGCACCCGCTCTGAATGTACCACTGTCCCGAATTCTGCTGGTGCGAGTGTCTTCCGGAACGCGGGCTTCTGCGGTGAAGCCGCGCACATACGAGGGGCGTTCCAGCAAACGCCCTGCGTCTCCCACCGATGAGTTCCACAGCGAATCGCTCTGGGCGCTCGAACAGGCGTCACGTTGTCGTGGTGTTCGCGTCGCCATCGGCTGGCTGGATCGCTGCACGT
>JALQWE010000766.1 GCA_023258825.1 Planctomycetaceae bacterium
ACGTCGCAGGGAAAGATTTACTGCGGGATCTGGACGGCAAACCAACCGCAGCGATCAAAGCGGCTGCCATGGTCGAAAAGCTCTGTGTGGCCATGCAGTATGCTCACGACAATGGCATTCTGCACCGGGATCTGAAGCCAGCCAACATTCTGCTGGACGGGGAAGGACAACCTAAGATCACTGACTTCGGACTGGCGAAGGAAATTGACGGTGAGGGATCCACCGCGACCAACGACGGGACGATCATGGGAAGTCCCAGCTACATGCCCCCGGAGCAGGCTCGCGGTCGTGTGACGGAAGTATCACCGCGCTCTGACCAGTACTCGCTGGGAGCCGTTCTGTATCAGATGCTGACCGCGCGTCCGCCGTTCATCACGGATCGAGTGATGGACACCGTGATGCAGGTGATCAACAACGAGCCCGTGGCTCCTCGGGACCTTCAACCGGGCATTCCGGTGGACCTTGAAACCATCTGCATGAAAGCCCTGCAGAAAGACCAGGCCGCTCGGTACGAGAGCTGTGCGGCAATGGCGGCGGACCTGCGTCGATATCTGGCGGGCGAACCCATTCAGGCACGCCCCGTCAGTCGTCTGGAACGGGCATGGCGCTGGTGTCGTCGCAATCCGGGAATTGCCATCCCCTCTTCGCTGGCAGGCTTGTTTCTGGCGGTCACCGCAGTTGTTGCCACGTGGGCGTGGCTGGCGACATCTGCCCAGGCGGCAGTGATCACGCAGCAGAAGAAACAGGTTGAGCAGCAGCGGGATGAGGCAGAACGGCAGCGGGAGATCGCAGGGGATGAACGCGACGAAGCGGATCGTCAGCGGGTCATCGCAAATCAGCAGAAGCTTCTGGCAGAGGAGAACGAGGAGCTTGCTCGTCGGCAGGCGATGCTGGCCCTGCAGAATATTCAGTTTGTACTGACCGAGTTTGATGCATCGCTGAAGAAACAGCCCGGGGCCAACGCCCTGCGAATATCCATTCTGGAAACGGTTTCGAAAAAATGGGATGAACTGAATCTGGAGCTCACCGGAGGTATTCGGGGAGAAGCCATTCCAACGCTGATGGCACTGCGTCAGCAGATCGCCACAGCATTTTACGAACTGGACCAGCTGGACGCCGCGGATCGTGAGTATTCGCAGCTGTATCAGATGGCTGGCGAACGTATCGGCATCAAGGGACGTAATGATGCCACGCGAACCAATCTGGCGAAAGTGGGCATGGCATGGGCCCCGGTCAAACGACGCCAGAGTGGTGATCCTGAAGCGGCGATGAAACTGCTGCAGGATTCGGTGGCCCTCGTGCGGGAGTGCCTGAAGGATCCGCAGCCACAGCCGGGCAGTCCTTCACAGAATGACATTCTGGAACTCCTTGCCGTGCTGATGCAGAACGTCGGCGTAGAGCATCTCGAACAGGGCCGCCTGCCGGAGACAGCTCAGGCGTTTGAGGAAGCGTTGTCAACCATGGCCACTGTGTTGAACAACATCCGGACGGAACCCGGGTTTGCGGAGCTCAATGACGACGCGAAGGACAGTCGCACCGCCGGTCGACAGATCAGTCACGACAAGTCTGCTCTGGGCCTGGCCTACATCATGATGCGACTGGGAAAAACAGATCGATCTCTGGAGTTGTATGATCAGGCAATCACCGGACGGCGGGAGATCTATGATCGACGGCCGAACATGCTTCCACTGAAGCTGGAACTGGCTGGTCATCTGGGGAACTACGGACAGTCGCTGTTGTGGATTCAGCGGCTGGAAAAGGCGGACCCGATCGTTCGTGAATCACTGAAGCTGTATGAAGAGGTGTTTGCCGCGGATCCGGAAAAAGCGGACTACAAACGTCAACTGACGACCGCGCTGTATCGCATGGGCACCCTGCGGGATCTTCAGGGGCAATCTGTTGAGTCGCTCAGTCTGTTTGAGAGATGCCGACAGTTGCGTGAAGAACTTGCGAACGGATCTCCGGACGAGAAGAACAAAGTGAATCTGATGCTGGCCGAAGCAAAGGTTGGTCGGATTGAGGCCGCGAAGAAACTGATTGACGAACTTGGTGCCAGCGAAAGTAAGAACGGCGAGCTGCACCTCGAGCGAGCCCGCGCGTTGGCGCAGTTAAGTCTTCATGTGGAAGAGGGTCAGAAGGCTGAATACGTTGAGGGGGCTTTGACCGCGTTGGAAC
>JALQWE010000767.1 GCA_023258825.1 Planctomycetaceae bacterium
ATTTGTTCAGTTTTTCTTGTTATCTGTGTTTTTTACGGCGTTTCTTTTTCGCGTTGGCTGGTGATTTTCCTCCGTGTTTTGGTTTGCGTCTGGCCGAATGCTGGTCTTTTGTTTCGGCGGGCGGTTTGGGTGAGCGACCTGCGGCCGGAAATGGCAGGCGTTGAGCAGTGCGTGGTTTGGAGTGAGTTCTGGCGGGCAGCAGGTCGAGTTGTCTGCGATCGATATCCACGGCGGCGATAATGACGCGGATGCGATCACCGAGGCGGAATTGCTGCCGTGATTGTGTTCCGGTGAGGGTCCGGGCCACGGGATCAAATTCGAGGAAGTCGTTGGCGAAGGCGGAAACGTGCAGCATGCCTTCGGCGGGAATTTCGATTCCCTGGCAGAACAGTCCGAAGCCTTCGACACCGGTGATGATCGCGTCCATTTCTTCACCGACGCGTTTGGACATGAAGCGGAGCAGTCGAATACGGATGAGTTCTCGTTCAGCGCGTTCGGCACGACGTTCGGTTGCCGAGCAATGCTTTCCGAGTTGAAACAGTTGTTCAAGCGGGGGGGAGGAGCGGGGTTTGTTGCGGATCACCTGATCGAGCAGGCGGTGAATGGTGAGATCAGGATAACGTCGGATGGGGCTGGTGAAGTGGCAATACTGTTCTTCGGCGAGAGCATAGTGACCGGAAACCTCGGGGGAGTATTCCGCTTGTTTCATGCTGCGCAGAAGAGCGAAGTTGACCGCGCGTTCGACCGGGGTTCCGGCGACTTTCTGAATGAGTTCCTGCAGATCGGTACGGCTTTGCGGCTTGTGGAGGGTGAGTCCGAGTCCCTGGCAGAACTGCTGGAAGCTGGTCATTTTCAGAACATCGGGATCACCGTGGACGCGTCGGAGAAAGGGAACTCGTTTGGCATTCAGCATGGTGGCGACGGCGATGTTGGCAGCCAGCATAAATTCTTCGATGATTTCGTGGCTTTCGTCATGGTGGCGTTCATGGGCTCCGGTGACGGTGCCATCTGGTCCGAAGTCAATTTCGACTTCCGGAATACCCATCTGAAGTGCACCACGTTCGGTGCGTCGTCGTCGCAGGAGCATGGCAAGACGGTACATGCGTTTGAGCAGTTGGCGAACGGGGCCGGAGACGGCTTTGGCCGGTTGTTCCGGTTGGTTGAGGATGGGCATGACTTCTTCGTAGGCGAATCGGCATTCCACTTTGATTGCGGTATTCGCTGCGGACATGCCGAGTACGGCGCCATCGGGATCGAAGTCGATGAAGACGGATTTGGTGTATCGCACCTGGCCCTGCTGCAGGCTGGCGAGTCCATTGCTGATCAATTCAGGCAGCATCGGGAGGACATGTCCGGGCAGGTAGACGCTGGTGCCTCGTCGCTGGGCTTCCCGATCGAGCGGGCCTCCGTCCGGCACAAAGTGGGCGACGTCGGCGATGTGGACGCCCAGATGCCAGATTCCGTCTGTGGACTGAGTCAGTGAGATGGCGTCATCGAAGTCGCGGGCATCTACCGGGTCGATTGTGACGATCGTTTCTGCAGTGAGGTCCTGGCGATCGTCGGGGATGGATTCATCGAAGTGACTGGCGTGGAGGCGTGCTTCTTCGAGGGCATCGTCCGGGAATTCTGTGGGCAAGCCGAGGCTGTGGATGACGGCTTGTGTGTCAACACCGGGGTCACCGCGTCGCCCGAGGACTTTGGTGATGACGGCTTCACCATGGCGACGATCCGTTGGGAATTTGAGCATTTCGATGACAACTTTGTCATTTCGGCGGGGGCCGCGGGCGCCTGGATCACCGACATGAATGGGGCTGCTGAACTGGCCGCCATCCACCTGTACGTAGCCCTGGCCACCGGTTTCGGACCAGGTTCCGACGAATGTGCTGGTGGCGCGTTTTTCGATGCGGTCGACAATCCCGCAGCGTTGCCCGTTGGCGCGTCGGCGGGCCAGAATTCGCACAAGGACTTCATCGCCTGACTGAGCATCTCCGAGATCTCTGGCAGTGACATAGATGTCGCCGCCGCGCAGTTCCGGTGTGCGCTGCGTGGGGATGACGAAGGCAGCGCCGCTATTGATGCGGCGAACCGTTCCTGTGACTGTCCCAGCCTGTCCTCGCGGTTTCAGGCGTCCATGTTTGTCCTGCCGAATTCGTCCGGCACTGATCAACGAAG
>JALQWE010000768.1 GCA_023258825.1 Planctomycetaceae bacterium
CGACCCAGGAAGGGACGCCATCCTCGGGTGTGATTCCCGCGAAAGCAATCTGCAGGTTATCTGACTTCAGGACGGCCTTGAGGAGTGCATGAAGGTCTGAATCGCTGTCACCATTCTTGTCCAGTCGCTGTGCGGCAAACTCGAAGACATCCCGCAGCAGTCCTCTGTTGGCGAGAGTTGTGCGTAACAGAATCCACGGGCGCTCACCGCGAATGCCGGTAAGTCTGCCAGTTGATGGTGTCATCAATGTCAGGTCTTTGAGTGAGTGATGGGCAATGCCGACAAATTCAGAGCTGCCGTGGAGACTTCCGTCATCGTCTCCTCGGAAGATGGCATTGATTTCGGATCCGTCCACCAGCACGCTTCTGAAAACAGCGGCGGCTGTTTTGATGAGGGCAATGCGTCCCAGCCACCGATTGGCTGATTCATTATTGTGTCGCTGGAGTGCGGTATTGGCGGCGGCCATCACCATGGAATCCAGCTGGCGACGAAATTCAAGGGGCAAAGCGTTTGTGGAGAGACCAAAAGCGACTTCAGGTGCAATTCCAGGTTTGTCGCTGACCTGTGGAAGTTCGGCATTCAGGAGTTCCCTCCGGGTTGCTGACCAGATCAGCGACCTTTCAATACGAAAGTAGTGATTGAACAGTGCGGAATTCGTGTCGAGCCCAAAACCTTCCGGGGGGTACCAACCGTGTATCCATCGGTTCGGCCCGGCATTACTGACTTTAAAGTTCGCTGCATCTTCTGACGGCACGGGTTGAGATGGGTCGATATTTTCGTCGGGCTGTGGTTGAACGAATGAGGCGATCAGTGGATTCATCGGTTTTCCCGGTGTCCAGAACACGGACAAACCCATCAGACGAGGGGAAGCCGGGGAGAGGTTCCACGGCTGCTGCAGTAGTTCTCGATCGATCGACGCCGCGAGAGGCTGACCAAGACCTGTGGTCACCACGCTGTCCTGGATGAAATTGGCCACGCTGAAAGGATTAACTCCCTGCAGTCTTACCGTCAGTACCGGGACTGCAGCAGGTCCATCCCCGGCTTTACCTGCAGGACTTGTCAGGATAATCAACCCCATAAAGACAACAAGCTGAAGAATTGAGTTCATGGCAGTAGCTCCGGGAATCTGCTTAGTTATTAAAAGACTCGAACACGGTAGTGGGATCTGCGTAAAGTTTCAGAGCGTGGAGTGCACCTTTGAGATGTTGACGCATTTCTGGTGTGGCCAGTTTTATGGCCTCAGTGATTTCAGCCCCAGCGGCATCAGCCAATCGGACGAGCTCTTCTTCCGGATACGTGGTACGACTGATCTCACAGTCATACTCCAGATAGGCGGACCGACCTTCGTCTGCTGCCCGCTGGATTCGTCTGAACGCCGGCAGCAGACTTGCACCAAGGGTTGCTCTCAACACTCTCTGTTGCGGGGTCATCCCGGCTTTGGGATGACTCATGCATACAGCCGGGGACTTTCCGATCGTGGAAGGATCCGCAGTAGCAGCAATGGCCCACTGAAAAAATGCGTGAGGGGCATAGTTAAGTCGCGAGATATGCAAAACGGACTGGAGTTGTTCATCCGGGTGCATCGTGATTGCGGCATGCTCTGAGAACTTCCTGACAATGGTGTCGTACAGCTCTTTGGTTCCATGGCTGTCAACTCGTCGTAGCAGCCAGACACCAAGGTCATACTGGTACTTTCTAAGTGGATTGTTAACCGTTTCTGAGAGATACTGATCAAGTCTGCGCTGAGCCTCATCGTTGTCATGGCGATAGATGCCGATTTCCAGCAGACGTCCTGTGAGTGCC
The DNA here is from genome assembly GCA_023258825.1 of Planctomycetaceae bacterium. GTDB lineage: Bacteria > Planctomycetota > Planctomycetia > Planctomycetales > Planctomycetaceae > SXXK01. The sequence goes on from JALQWE010000768.1 coordinate 1,804, forward strand.
ATGCGGGAAGAAAGTGGTATGACGGCACCATTCTTCATCTGAGAGTCTGCGAAATCGCGAAACTTCCGCAGATCGGACTCCGCCGCCTGACTTCTGAATGCGCTTTGCCAGTGTGGTGCTGTGAGGTCGTTAATCGCTGTTCTGACAGGGTCAGAGACCTCCCATGTGGTCTCTGTGGACTTCTCCAGTTCTTCCATACTGATCACACGGTAGCTAAGCAGATGAGCCTCCCTCAGGATGCCGTCAGTGAGTGACGCAGCCCTACCGCATCAACCTAGCGTATCACAGCCATCATCTCCTTCTTTAAAAGATGATGAAAGCGCTACCAATATTGTGACCTCGCTTTGGGCAAGTGCCACCCAATGGT
>JALQWE010000769.1 GCA_023258825.1 Planctomycetaceae bacterium
TTCCTGACCCCTTTTCTGAACGCACTATTGGTTCCTGACCCCTTTTTCTGCCCCACCCCTTTTCCGACCGCCTATCCCGCGCGACGTTTGCGTTTCGTCGGCTCCACCATCCGGTATTCCAGCGCATTCCCTCGCTTGCCACACACCGCCAGAAACTCCATCCGCCGAAAACACCATGCGGCCTTCTGTGCCAGCCAGCGCGGAATGCCACCAGCCTCTGCCAGGTCCTCTGTCGTGAACACCGGCGGAACGTCAGCTCCCAGCACCTTCCACAAGTCGGCCGCCGTCTTCAGACTGATCGTCTCTTCCACTCGGACCAGCAATCGATCACGCACGCTGTACTTCTTCTTCCATGACGAACGAGCTGTCGGCGGAACTCGAAGTTCCTGCTGCTCAGTCAACACAATATCCAGCTGCAGACCGGGACTCGGAAACACGCCAAAGTGTACCAGTTCCTGAAAGATCTGCGTCGCACGCTGGCGAGTCGGGCTGTAGCGTGCACTGAGTTGCTCGCCGCTGACGGCATTGAGGGTCACGATTTGTTTGCGAGCTGCCAGGGGCTTGACCACCACCACCCGGTAATTCTCCACCAGCCGACGAATTTTATCTCGAATGGCGGCCAGCGATGCACACTGAACCTCGATCAACCGGCCTCGGCGGTCCACCGCATCAATCCGGTATCCCTCCACCGTCACTTCATGACTGGCTGTATCCGCAACGTACTGTTGCTTCAATTGCTGGTGCAATGATGTTGCCATGCCCGGACCTCCCTGTCCGAATTTTCCCGTCGTCCCGCGTTCATCGCAGAACATGAATCAGACACGAGCAGGCGTTGCGTCCGCAGGCGAATGTCGAAAACTCAGGCTGCCAGTCGCTCTCAGGCTGTTCGACAGAGATTTCACCGACACCAAAACGCCCGTGCGCAGCGAATCGTTTCGCCGCCCGACATGTCGTGCCCACACGTCGTCAGCCTTCCGGATCCCGGGGGGGATTACTTCATTTCCTTCAGGCAGTCTACGCCCATGTAAATCACCAGCGCTGCGGCGAGGATAAACATGATGTCAAACGTTGACTGACTTCCAAAGGGAATCCCCGTGGCAAAGTCTGTGATCGCCAGCAGTGCCATGACAGCGGCAACACCCATAGATCCAAACACGATTCCCCGGGAACTTCCCGCCATTGTCATCTCTCCAAAACACCAAGACCCCAGGACAAGACCGCCATCACCGCTGGCTGGAAGAACAGAGTCTCCAGGGGTTGCCACGGTGTCGATGCACAAAATGCATCTGTTTTGCACACTTTAGCCCCCCGGCCACCTCAAATCTACGTTCGGCACAAGCGAAATCGGAAGTCGAGTTTACATGAACCCCCCGTGGAAATTCGACACAGAATTCCTCGATTTTTTCCGGATCTGTTCGCCAACCCCCGTTCGCCACGCACGGTCCAAAGACCCCGATCCCCGCGCGTCCTCCCAAAATCAATCGGCCCGAAGTCCTCCGGTAACCGCGTTTTACCCGTTTTTTCTGCCATCTGGTGGCCCTACTGGGATGGCGAAACAGAGGAAAAGCAGCACGAAAACACGCAGCACACTTTCACTACCAATCCCGTCGCCAATGCTGCTGAATTCTCTATGTTTCCCGCTGAAACTCCGTGTCCTCTTTGATCTCTGTGTTCACCAAAACTCGCGTCATGCACCGCCGTTTCGCCATCCCCAGATCCCAACTCGTCTCTTCAAAACACCAGCCCCGCCTGGGAATACAGAACGGACACTGCGGACCAGCCGTTTTCCCCAAGGCCACATTTCCCACCAGCTCTCCCACTCAACCCCACCCCGAAACAGAGGGGCCGTGGCCCAGCAAAAGGCCGTTTCCCCGATAAAACACGCTCTGGAAATGCCAATTTCCGTAATCGGACCTTTGCGTTATCCTGATACCTCACCCGCAGTTCTTCGAACGGGCACTCCGGCAGCACACAGCCACTCGCTGCACAGACAGGCCGGATTTCCACGTTTCGATTTCATCAGGATTGTCGATTTCCGATTCGCCATGCTCCGCCTCTCCTGGAATCAGTTCGGCCGTTTTTCCGGCCCGACAAACGCCGATCTCGGCCTTCCGGGAACGCTGCGTTGTTCGCGGATGCACCAGGGATCCGTCACGGCACACAGCCTGT
>JALQWE010000770.1 GCA_023258825.1 Planctomycetaceae bacterium
GTCTATTGTCCCTGTTTATTATCGCTTTTGGGGAAAGAGGCACCGATCGGCCTGATTCCGGAGGGTAATCAGTCCCATCGCGATGTGCAGAAGGTGAAAAAGACCCTGGCCGTTACTGACCGGTTCAACGTATGATATCCGGAGTCCGAAAAGGATCTGCTCAGGCTTGCCTTCCGGTGATTTCCGGACTGATCGCACAATTACCTTCTGACCAGCAAGGGCCACCAGTGACTCAAGGGAGAAGCGATGGCAATGGACTACACCACATTAGAGTTGCTCCGCCAGAACCACCCTGCCTGGCGGTTGCTATGCGCCAATCATGCGCCGCTGGTGGCCGGTTTTCTGCACCGGGTGTTCATCACTCCCAATGTCCGCAATCTGTCTCAGGCAGACCTGGTCGAAGCGTTGGAGGACGAACTATTCGCCCTGCGTGAGCAGCTTGGAACTGAAGCGTTTCCCGGAACGGCGGCGGGCTATCTCAACGACTGGGCTGAAAACGAGAAGGGGTGGCTGCGAAAATTCTATGCTCACGGAACGGATGAGCCTTACTTCGACCTGACTCCGGCGACTGAAAAGGCCCTGGCCTGGCTGGAGGGGCTGACTGAACGCCCATTCGTCGGCACAGAATCCCGCCTGCTGACCCTCTTCGATCTACTACGGCAGATGAGTGAGGGTAGCCAGACCGATCCGCAGGTGCGAATTGCCGAACTGCAAAAACGTCGGAGTGAGATCGATGCGGAGATCACACGCATCCTGGCAGGTGACATTCCACTTCTCGACGACACTGGCCTGAAGGATCGCTTCCAGCAATTTTTACAACTGGCGCGGGAGCTGCTGACCGACTTTCGGGAGGTGGAGCACAATTTTCGCATGCTTGACCGGCGGGTTCGGGAACGCATTGCCCTTTGGGACGGAGCCAAGGGAGCGCTGCTCGAAGAGATCATGGGTGAGCGCGATGCGATTGCCGATTCCGACCAGGGGAAGAGCTTTCACGCCTTCTGGGATTTCCTCATGTCCCAATCCCGCCAGGAAGAGCTGAGCCGCCTGCTGGAACTGGTTATGTCACTTCCCCCGATCCGCGCCATGCATCCTGATGCCCGTCTGCAACGAGTACATTATGACTGGCTCGAAGCAGGTGAACACACACAGCGGATGGTGGCAAAGCTTTCCGAGCAGCTGCGGCGGTTTCTCGACGATCAGGCCTGGCTGGAAAACCGGCGCATCATGAACATCCTTCACCGCATCGAAAGCAGTGCGCTGGCGCTGCGCGAGAAGTTTCCACCGGGAGATTTCATGTCCATGGCCGAGACCTCCGCGACGGTCGAAGTTCCGCTGGAGCTGCGTCTTCACCGGCCGTCGCTCAAGCCCATCATTGGCGGGATAGTGCTGGACGGAGGGGATGCAGATGTTGATACGGCAGCGCTCTACGCCCAGGTGGTGGTTGATCGAGCCGAGCTGATCCGGAATATACAGCAGGAACTCCAGGGGCGCAGCCAGGTCAGCCTGGTCGAGGTGGTGACTCGCCATCCCCTCCGCCATGGATTGGCCGAACTGGTCGCCTATCTGCAGATAGCTGGGGAGTGGCCGAAAACGGCCGTGGACGATGAGGTCCAGGAACAGGTGAGCTGGCAGACGGAGACTGGCGTCATCCGCCAGGCGACCTTGTCCCGCATTATTCTGCTGAGGAACTGAGGATGAATATCGACGATACCAACCCTGGCCGTTCGGCACGCCCGCCACATGAACTGTCGGCCGTGGTCATCCCGCTGCTGAAGGGCGTACTCTATCAGGAAGACAACCCGGTGCAGTGGAAAACCCTGCTTGACCTGCAGGCGAGCCTTCGTGATTACGTCGCCGTTCTCGGTCTGGAATTGATGCTCGACGAGGCGGAAGGCTACGCTTTTCTGCGTTCCAGGCAGGATGAAGATGTGGAGGGCCAGGCGGTCATGCCCCGCCTGATTACCCGCCGGCAGCTCACCTATGAGGTCAGCCTGCTGCTGGCCCTGCTGCGGAAAAAACTGGCCGAGTTTGACGCCGGTGGTGGCGAGACGCGTCTGAGTCTCTCCCGGGATGAAGTGGTGGAACTGGTCCGGATTTTTCTGCCGGCGGGCAGCAACGAGGTAAAACTGATCGACCAGATTGGCGCCTATCTGAAAAAGATT
>JALQWE010000076.1 GCA_023258825.1 Planctomycetaceae bacterium
CGGAACAATCGGGATTGCCATCGGTCTCGCAGCAGCAGGCTGTGACATCCTGCGAATTCATGACGTGCAGCCGATTCGTGACGCACTGGTCGCCTGGCAAGCTCTGCAGACGTCAGCCCCTGAATAGGCCACAACATGCCCGCACTTTCCGAAGGTTCCTGCCCTGCACTTCCACCGATCGACAACCAGCGCATCATCGTTCTGGGATCCCGTTCTCCGCGTCGCCGCGAACTGCTCGGTTCCATGACCGGCATCGACCATCTGCGCATTCTGCCTCCGTCAAACTCAGCCGAACCGGGCTTTGACTCCCTGACGACAGACGCACAGATTCGTGAGCGACTTCTGGACATTGTCACTCTGAAACATCAGGATGTCTGTCGACAATTGCCGCAGCAACCCTGGTACTCTGCCGCCCCCCCTCCGATCGTCGTCGTTGCCGATACGACAGTGGTGACCGGTCCTGCTGATGGGGAGCGACAAGTTCTCGGGCAACCAAATTCCGACCACTGGCAGTCGGAGGTTCGCGAGTGGCTGAAGTTCCGACTGTCCGGAACAACTCATGAAGTCTGGACAGCCGTGCTTGTCTCTCTTGGCCACCAGGTGCAACACACGGTCGTCAAGTCCCGAGTCACCTTTGCCCCCCTGTCCGAATCCAGCCTCGATTGGTACCTGTCCACCAACGAATCTCCCGGAAAAGCAGGCGGCTACGCCATTCAGGGGTTTGCTGCGGCCTTTGTCACCCAGCTGGAAGGCAGCCTGACAAACGTCATCGGACTTCCGCTTCTGGAAACGATATCGCTGATTCGGAGTCTTTCAGGGAACAACTCCCCAAAGCACCAGGACTCGGCGTTTCAGAGCCCATGCGGCCTCGACAACTACTCAACACCACCCGGCAGCCCACAGAATTAGCGGTGCCGACAATTTTCCCGGAGCGCCTCCGTGCAGCGTATCTGTTTTCTCACGATGGACAGCCTGCAGGACTTCGTGGCCTATGATCACCTGGTCGTCGAATTGCTTCATCGGGCTGGCGTCCATGTCGACGAAGTGTCCTGGCGCAAACCTGATGTTTGCTGGGATGACTATCGCCTGGTCGTGATTCGATCTCCCTGGGATTATCAATCGGCGCCGTATCAATTCCTTAACGTTCTGGAGCGAATTGATCGTTCCTCCGCCATACTTCTGAATTCGCTCGAAATCGTCCGCTGGAATCTCCGAAAACTGTACCTTCAGGCCATAGAAGCAGAAGGCTCAGCGATCGTCCCGACACTCTGGCTCACATCCCCCGGCATACAGGAGTTGCGGGACCTGTTCTCTCGTCTGAATGTCAGCGAACTCGTCGTGAAGCCTGTCATCGGTGCGAATGCCGACAATGCATTTCGATTGACTGCGACAGCATCCGAAACCGAGCTTCTGTGTGCAGCCAGTGCGTTTCAGGGCAGCATCGCTCTGGCCCAGCCATTTATCCGCAGTGTCGTCGAACGCGGCGAATACTCACTGATTTTCTTCGATGGTCAGTTCAGCCATGCCGTCCTGAAAACTCCGAAAGCGGGTGATTTCCGGGTGCAGGAAGAACATGGAGCCACCATTCAGCCCGTCACACCATCGCAGGACCTTGTGGAGTTTGCCAGGCACTGCCACAAAGCAATCCCCGACGCAACACTGTATTCACGAGTCGACCTTGTGCTGCTGGAAAATCAACAGCCCGCCGTCATGGAGTTGGAACTGATTGAACCGTCTCTGTACCTCGCGTTTGACGAACTGGCTGCAGAACGATTTGCCAGGGCAATCTGCCGCCGGCTGTGATCACATGTGCGTCTGAACCGCCTGTGAGTCCCGTAAGCCGTCAGTCACCATCCGTCAGGGCTCACGGTGAACCACACCATCCTTCATCACAAAGATCACTTTGCGCATAACACTGATATCCTCCAGTGGATTGCCCTCGACTGCCACGACGTCTGCCGTCATGCCCGGAAGCAGGGCCCCGAGGCGATCGTCTACTTTCAGCAGGCGTGATGCCGTGAATGTAGCCGACTGAATCGCCTCCATCGGACTCATACCACCTTCCACCATCAGCTCAAATTCATGCGCATTGTCACCATGAGCCGACACACCGCTGTCAGTTCCGAACGCAATCTGCACACCCGCCCGGTAGGCTCGTTGGAACGTTTCACGAATCGCAGGTCCGATGGCAGCGGCCTTGGGACGCACAATCTCCGGAAAATATCCAGGCTCGGCCGCCTTTTTCGCAACCCACTCCCCAGCCATGTTCGTCGGAACCCAGAACGTTTTCCGCTCCTTCATCAATGCGATGATCTCGTCAGTCATGTAAGTACCATGCTCGATCGAATCCACTCCCGCCAGAACGGCCCGTTTCATACCCTCAGCACCGTGCGCATGTACGGCCACGGTCATATTGTAATCCCGGGCTGTTTCGACAATTGCCTGTAATTCTTCGGTTGTGAATTGCGGATTCTGACCACTTGCCGCCAGACTCAGCACTCCCCCGGTGGCTGTCAGCTTGATCAGATCCGCTCCATCCTTGTATCGCTGACGAACAGCCTTTCGTGCGTCATCACGACCGTTGATGACCCCATCCACGGGGTCGGCATCTTCACGAAATCTGCCTTTCAGTCCATTCGTCGGATCAGCATGACCACCCGTTGTCGCAATCGATTTTCCCGCGGTAAAAATTCGCGGGCCAACAATCCAGCCTTCATTGATCGCCTTACGCAGCGACACCGAGTTGATCCCGTTGTCACCCAGGTCCCTGACGGTCGTAAATCCGGCCATCAGAGTCACACGGGCATAGACGGTGGAACGCAGAGCGTAATCCGACTCGTCCATAAAGAACTTCTCGTTGTACGACTCCTTCGAATGCTGGGACATCAGATGCGTGTGCATGTCCATCAATCCCGGAAGCACCGTATAGCGGCGGAGATCCAGGACTCGATCCCCTTCTTCCGGACTGAGAAACCCGGGAACCACCTTTTGCACACGGCCTTCATTCACCACAAGTGTGACATCCGTCTGCGGCTGAAGATTGCGACCGTCAATCAGTCGGGACGCGTAGATCAGTGTGGCGGCCTGTACGTTCGTCAACACACAACCCATCAGACAGGCTGCAACAGCCATCAGCAGGGATCGACTCGTCATCACAGCCTCCGCGTCATCACAACTCTGCACCAGGGCATAAAAAACCCGACATCCAGCAGGAAATCGGGTTCACGTCAGCAAGCAGACCGCACCAGTTGCGATGAGGCCGGAAAACACATTGCTCAGGCCTTCTTCACCTGGCCGATGTTGATGTAGGCATGCACGTGCGGTGCACCGCGGTAGTGCCATACAAATGATGGACCTTCCACACGCCAGATGTCCCAGGTACGATCACCGCCCAGATCGCCAGCCCGATAAAAGGCCATATGCAGCCGATCCAGACCACCGGACTCTTTCAGGATTTCCATCACTTCATCAGTGTCCTCACGCCGGTACGGTGCCAGCAGCACAGCCAGAGTTTTCTCGACCTGCAGCTTCTGCTCGTCAGACAGTTTTCCCACGCAGATTCCGGGGAAGGTGCCCTGCTCTCCCTGCAACTGAACAGCCGCCTCGGCCGGTGCATTGTCCAGCAATGCCGCAGAGACCTGCGATTCTGTCAGTGAGCGAAAGACTGCATCGGTCTGCTGTGTCTGATAGAAATAGATGTTCTTCGAAGCAACCGGATCCACCTGATCATGACCGTACACAATTGGTCCACCAAAGGCCGCACGGTCGACCGTGTTGCCATCAGCACGCAGAGTCAGATGGCGTCCTGTCAGCATAAATTCAAACGGCTGCGATTCATCCCCCGGAACGCCGAACAATGCCACACTGAACTCATGCAGGCCACCCGCATCTTCGTCCATCTGACGAGTCAGTCGCTCGTGACCTTCTTCACTGCACAGCCCCTTGATAATGCGGCCGACCATCTCACGCTGCTGTGATGTGTAGAAGGTTTGACCCAGAGTCGGCTCGGTGACATGCCAGTTCGCGCTGATCCGACTGCGATGCGCATGATCAAATGGCAGGCACAATACTTTTTTCTGCTCGTCCGTCAGCGACCCATAAAACTCAGAAACCGCCGTTTCAGCAGCACTGGTTCGCGACGGTCCGGAAAATAAACCCGCCTGCACCGCCCGCCCAGGCAACACCAGCGCTGACGAGGCCGCGGCAAGGGCTGCGACAAACGAACGCCGATTTACAGCGGGCTGATCTGCACAACAGGCAGGCGACGTTTTCACTGGCTTCATCTGGTGGGCTCCAAAATTCAAGAGGAATGACGAACATCCGCCCGGAACGCTTCAGGAAAGTCGCTTGTTGTCACTTCTCCGCAACTCGCACGGCCAGTCAGGGATGGCCAGTTCCGGTCCCGGAAAAAACACACGACACAACAACTTCTGTTTCGAACTGTCCGAACGGAGCAGGATCTGAGGCCAATTCAGTATACCCGGCAGCACACCAGAGCGAAACAAAGTCCGGATTTCCGGGGAACTTTTGCGAAAACCCCTTCAAAAACCGCGGAATCCTGAACACAAAACTCGTCAGCCCCCCACAACCCTCTGCTATAATCCGACCGCAAACACGTGGGTTTTCTGACCGCAGCTGGATCACTCCATACCGGCAGAATCTTCTGTGTTGCACGTTCTGTTGTGCTGTTTCAGATCGTCTCGGACAACCCCTGCTCACAGCCATTCCCCGGTGCCCAGCCGGCTTCTGCCTGCCGCCGATCTGTCACCACACCAACGGAATTCAGACGACCAACCCGAAACTCCTGCCACTGCATTCAGATCAACAGCACGCCGTGACGACCCACTGACCTCAACCTTCACAACAATCCTTCATCGGCAACTCCATCCTTCGTGTGAAACTCCGACTATGTCCGCACCACACATTCCGCACCCCCCGCTCCAGCGAAGAACAGCCCTTCTGACACTCCTTCACGGCACACTGACACTTGCGGCCGCCTGCAGCCAGAATGGCCCTGCACTGGCATCCACAGCCCCAGGTCCAAAACTCGCAGAAGACTCATGGCCTTCATTTCGCGGAAGTCCGGATCAACGCGGCCTGGCAAAGGGTACACTGGCACAAACCCCAACTCTGCGTTGGGAATTTCCATCACCGGATGGCTGGGTCGCCGGTGTCGCAATTGCCGACGGTCATGTCTACGCCCCTGCCCTTGCCGGATTTCTTCACTGCCTCGATCTCAAAACCGGTGCCGAGCTCTGGAAGTACCGATCCATCGAAGATCCGGATCCAAAGAAATTTGCCCCTGGCTTTAAAGCCGCTCCACTGGTCACCGAGGACACGGTTTACGTCGGCGATGAAGATGGTGTTCTGCACGCTCTGGATCGAACCACCGGAAAGAAACGCTGGGTATTCACCACCGGCAGTGAAATCGCCGGCTGCGTCGCCCGGTACCAGGACAAACTCCTGCTGGCATCGCACGACAGTTTCCTCTACTGCCTCGACCTGACTGGCCAGGAAGTCTGGAAGTTCCAGACCAATGACCGCATCAACTGCTCGCCCGCAATCGCGGACAAATTCACCTTCCTTGCCGGGTGTGACGAACATCTGCGAGTCATCGATCTGGAAAACGGTAAGGAATTCCGCGATATGCCGCTGGAATCCTTCCTCATCGCATCACCCGCACTTGTTGGCGATCTGTTGTACGTTGGCACACACACCGGACTCATCGTCTGCGTGGACTGGCGCAAGGGTGAATTCCTCTGGAAGTACGAGGCACCTCGAAAAATGCCCTTCCATGCCTCCGCGGTTGTCTCCGAGAACCTCGTCATCGCAGGCGGACACGACAAACAGGTTCATGCCGTCGAACGCAGCACCGGCAAAAGTGTCTGGACATTTCCGACCCGCGCCAAAATCGAATCCTCCGGCGTCCTGATCGACCAGCGATTCTTCGTGGGTTCCGGTGATGGCAATCTTTATGGAATCGATGTGAACTCCGGCAAGGAAGTCTGGAAATACAACGCCGGACGCGATATCACCGCCGGAATCGCCATCGGTGAAGGCAGCCTTGTCGTTGGAGAAGATCAGCAAAACGGACGACTGCTATGCTTCTCCTGAACCCCTGAACTCATGGCCGCTCCACCAATCGGAATTGGTTGCTGCCATTCCATAGCCCCGATCATGACGGTTAATCTCACCTCTCCCCGCCGTTGCCCTACTGTTCGTCAACAAACCGGAAGTGCCCCATGACCTCAACGGAAACGTCCACCACCACTGAAGTCGGCAGCTACTTCATTTCCAACTACCCTCCTTTTTCCCAGTGGAAGTCCGATCTCGTTCCTCTCGCCACCTCGGCACTCGAAACCGATCCCGCTCAGACAGCCGATACTCCGCTGGGCTTGTACATCCATATTCCGTTCTGCCGTAAACGCTGCAAATTCTGCTACTTTCGCGTCTACACCAACCAAAACGCCAAAGCCATCGAAGATTACGTCAAAGCGCTGATCCAGGAACTGGAACTGATCAGCCGCAAGTCGGCCATCGGGACTCGTGATCTGCGATTCGTCTACTTTGGTGGTGGTACTCCCAGCTACCTCAGCTCCCGCCAACTCCGCTCTCTGCGGGAACGCATGAGCACTTTCATCACGTGGGAAAATGCCGAAGAAGTTACCTTCGAATGCGAACCCGGCACTCTCAGCGTCGAAAAGCTGGAAACCCTGCGAGATATCGGGATCACCCGCATCTCGCTCGGTGTTGAAAGCTTCAACGATCAGATTCTCGAAGAAAACGGCCGCGCCCATCTCTCCCCGGAAGTCTTTCAGGCCTGGGAATGGATCCGCAGCATCGGCTTTCCTCAGGTCAATATCGACCTGATCGCCGGAATGGTCGGAGAAACCGATGACAACTGGCATCGAAACATCGATAAAGCCATCGAACTGTCACCGGACAACATCACCATCTATCAGATGGAACTTCCTTTCAATACCGTGTATTCCAAAGAAATGCGGGAACTCGGTACCCAGTCTCCGGTCGCCGACTGGCCCACGAAACGCCGCTGGGTCAGCGAAGCCATGGATCGCCTGATCGCCGCCGGATATCACATTTCCAGCGGCAATGAACTGGTCAAAAATCCAGCCCGGGATCACTTCGTCTACCGGGATAACGTCTGGCGCGGGTGCGATCTCATCGCCACAGGAGTCTCTTCGTTCGGACACTTCCAGGGAGTTCACTATCAGAATCTCGATCGCATCGAAGATTACCTCGAAACCGTCAATCGCGGCGAACTTCCCATCAACCGCGCTCTGAAACCGTCCGCACACCAGCTCCTCATTCGCGAACTCGTGCTGCTGATGAAAGAAGGCGTCGTCGATCTGCAGCGACTCAACGAAAAATACGGCGTCAATACTCAGGTCGAATTCGCCAACGCCCTGCACAACCAGCAGCAGGCCGGATATCTCACCGTCGAAGGGCAAACACTCAGACTCACCCGCAAAGGGCTCCTTCAGGTCGACAGTCTGCTCCCCGAATACTTCGAACCACAACACCGCGCCGTGCGATACACCTGAGCCCACGCGCACTCGGCAGCACTGCCGCTCACTCCTCGCACTTCCAGGAACTTTCACCACCCATTCCGCCAGGCAACCGCTGGTTGTCTTGTCCATTCCTCGCCTCACTCCTAGAATCCGGAACGGTTTTCGCTGCTCCTTCCACAGTCACCGCTTCAATTGCCAGCCACTGCCATTATGGCAGCACGCAGCAATTCCTGATGCTGTGACAAAACGCTCGCGAACACTTCCAACGAGGTTGTGTCCCGTGAGTTGCCTGTTTGTTTTTTTGCAGAATCCAATCCCACAATCACCCTCTCCCGGCACAGGAATTGACCGTCAGGTCCAACGCGGGCTGTCAGGTGTTTTCAGGTCTGTATTCCACGAATTCTCAGTCAGAACAGGAAACAGCAGCAAAAAAAGTCGAGCCTTTCGCGGATTTGCCGCTAGAGTTCCGCTGGACCTTCAGGGTCCCCACAGGTCACCACAGTCCGATCAGTGATCGGAAACAGTCATCACAAAACGGGTTCTGACATGGTGGCGCAGAACCCTTGAACCTGTGACAACACTTCACAGGACTTCGAGAACAGAACGAGGACGTCGAATGTACGAACGTTTCACAGACCGTGCCCGCAAGGTGATGCAGCTGGCCAATCAGGAAGCCCAGCGATTCAACCACGAGTACATCGGTACCGAGCACATTTTGCTCGGTCTGGTCAAGGAAGGGTCCGGGGTTGCCGCCAACGTCCTGAAAAATCTCGATGTGGATCTCCGCAAGATCCGCATGGAAGTTGAGAAGATTGTCCAGACCGGGCCGGATATGGTCACCATGGGCAAACTGCCGCAGACTCCCCGGGCCAAGAAAGTCATCGAATATGCGATGGACGAAGCCCGAAATCTGAATCACAACTACGTTGGCACCGAACACCTGCTGCTCGGACTGCTCCGCGAACAGGAAGGCGTTGCCGCTCAGGTCCTGATGAACCTGGGTATGAAACTTGACGATGTTCGCGATGAAGTCCTCAACCTGCTTGGCCATGGGATGGAATCCGCCGAACCAGGTGCGGAAGAACGTGGTGGCGGCGGTGCCGCTGGCGGTGCAGCAGCAGCTCAGAAAGGCGCCAGCCGCAGCAAGACCCCCGCACTCGACAGCTTCGGCCGCGACCTCACTGAACTCGCACGCCAGAAGAAACTGGACCCCGTTATCGGTCGCGAACGTGAAATCGAACGCGTCATCCAGATTCTCTGCCGACGGCAGAAAAATAACCCCGTCCTTCTCGGAGAAGCCGGCGTCGGCAAAACGGCGATCGTCGAAGGCTTCGCTCAGATGGTCGTGGACAATGCTGTTCCCGATATCCTTGCCGATCGCCGCATCATTGTGCTCGACCTCGCCATGATGGTGGCCGGTACCAAGTATCGCGGTCAGTTCGAAGAACGCATCAAGGCCGTCATGAACGAAGTGCGCCGCGCCCGCAATACCATCCTGTTCATCGACGAACTCCACACACTCGTCGGAGCAGGTGGAGCAGAAGGCGCAATCGATGCCTCCAATGTTCTCAAACCGGCACTCAGCCGTGGAGAAATTCAGTGCATCGGTGCCACGACGCTTGATGAATCCCGCAAGTACATCGAAAAGGACGCGGCCCTCGAACGACGCTTCCAGACCGTCATGGTGGATCCGCCAAGCGCCAGCCAGGCCGTGGAAATCCTCAAGGGGCTCCGTGATCGCTACGAAGAACACCATCGCGTGCAGATCACCGACGACGCACTCGAAGCGGCTGTGGAACTGTCCAACCGCTATATCAGCGCACGCTGTCTCCCGGACAAAGCCATCGACGTCATCGACGAATCCGGCGCCCGCGTGCGTCTGAAGTCCATGGTCCGTCCACCCGACCTCAAGGAACTCGAAGAAGAAATCCAGCGTCTGAATACCGCGAAAGAAGAAGCCGTGGCCGAACAGAAGTTCGAAAAAGCCGCGTCCTTCCGCGATCAGGCCGACAAACTCCGCCGTAAGAAGGATCAACTCACCGAAGAATGGCGTGAAAAATCCCGCCAGACCGATGGTGTTGTGGATGCCGAAGTCGTTGCCGAAGTCGTTGCCAAAATGACGGGGATTCCCCTCACACGACTCTCCAGCGAAGACGCCGTTCGGCTGCTGCAGATGGAGCAGGAACTGCACCGTCGTGTGATCAGCCAGGATCAGGCCATCACTCAGGTCTGCAAAGCTGTCCGCCGCAGTCGCAGCGGTCTCAAAGACCCCAAACGCCCCACCGGCGCGTTTTTGTTCTGCGGACCCACCGGCGTCGGCAAAACCCTGCTCGCCAAAACACTCGCTGAATTCATGTTCGGCGATGAAGATGCCCTGATCCAGATCGACATGTCCGAGTACATGGAGAAGCACAACGTCAGTCGACTCATCGGGGCTCCCCCAGGCTACGTCGGCTTCGAAGAAGGTGGACAACTCACCGAGAAAATCCGCCGCCGCCCCTACGCCGTGGTGCTGCTCGACGAAATCGAAAAAGCTCACCCCGACGTCTACAACATGCTGCTGCAGATTATGGAGGAAGGTCACCTCACCGACAGCTTCGGCCGCCGTGTGGACTTCAAGAATGTGATCCTGATCATGACCACCAACGCCGGTGCCGCTCGCATGGCTCATGGTGGCAGCATGGGACTGCATACCCTCCGCGAACGCGATGCGGAACGCACCTACGACGACATGAAGATCAATCTCATGCACGAACTGCAGAAGCAGTTCAAACCAGAATTTCTCGGACGCCTCGACGAAGTTGTTGTCTTCCGCAAGCTCACCCGCGTGGAACTCATGCAGATCGTCGATATCGAACTTCGCAAAGTGTTCGAACGCCTCCGCGAACGCGGCAAGAAGTTGATCCTCTCCGACGAAGCCCGCGGCTTCATCATCGATAAAGGCGAAGCCGGAGACGGTCTCGATTACGGAGCTCGACCACTGCGACGCAGTGTTGAAAAATACATCGAAGACCCGCTCTCGGAAGAACTCCTTCGCGGCACCTTCGATGGACTCAACACCATCCACGTGAAGGTCCGGGAAGTCGGAGATCAGAAACAACTGGACTTCGAAGGGGCTCAGGAAGACGAAGCCAGTGCTTCCGCAGAAACCGCCTCGACAGCATCCGGCATCTGATCACCAGAGCCATCAAACAAAAAGACCTGTGCCTTAAGCACAGGTCTTTTTTTTGCGCCACGACCACTCGCTATCATTCCTGTCCCGGTCGAAAGACCCGAACATTCACCATCGTCTGCTGCGCCACAGCATGCGCCCATCCCGCAGATCCAGCCGCAATCCCCAGCAGAATCCACAACACATGCTCGCCGGGAAAGCCGGACCAGAGCAGCACAAGCGGCACCGTCACACCTGCCAGCAGATTCCAGAACGCCCACTGTCTGCGACCACAGTACAACAATCCCGCTCCCGGAATCAAAAAACTCAGGCAGGCAGCCTTCGTGGACTTTTTCATCAGTTGTCTCCCCCTGCACTCGTCGTCAATCCACTGATTTACGGCTTTCCCTGAGCTTTCATTTCGGCCTTGCGACACTGATGTCCGGATGCCAGTCGTCGTGGATTTTCCCATACAAAACATGCCAGCTGCCGATTCCAGCCTCAGTGGAAAATGCAACCGCCGGGGAAGCAGACGCCCCACGGTCCGGACTTCCCGGCCTGTGATGGTTTCACCCCTCCCCCACGATCCCTTCCACCGCCGTTACGCCCGTCGCACATACTCCAGCATCTGCGCTTCGGTCATGCGATCTGCCGCCTCGACACGCACCGGTACTTT
>JALQWE010000771.1 GCA_023258825.1 Planctomycetaceae bacterium
CTGTCCCTCTGATCCCCACGGCCACTCCAATCGGCCACCACACGGGACTGCACGCGGGACTGCACGCGACTGCTTTTCAACGGGACGTTGAGCCCTTGCGTTGGCGAAACGTCGGGCACACAAAGGCGAGCGGTGCGGCGTCAGCCCACCGAGACGAACACCTTTGACGTGAACATCAATCAACACACACGTTCGGAGGCCAAAAAAGGCAACTCGGAGGGCTCAGATCCCCCGCTCGCCAGAAAAGCATCCCATTGGGCACCCCCTCTGTCAGGCACTGGCGCGGTAGGGATTTCCCGTGATGGCCACGCTCCCCCGCAGCAATTCCAGCTGATGAGCCATGCCCTGCAGAGTGGCCGCAATCAACTGCTGCTGACGAATGACATCCCGCAGCACCTGCGAGGCCTCAGTCAGACGCTGGTCCAGCCCTTCAATCCGAAACAGAATCTCCGCTGGTACCGGCTCACTGGTTTTTCCGGCCAGTCGTCGCAGTTGCACAAAATCTTCCAGAGGCAGTGTGTCCGGTCCCAGTCCACCTCCAATCCGTCCCGCAGCCGTCTGCAGCATTTCCACGCCGCGATCCAGGGACCGCTCCGCAGCCACGGCTGGTCGCACTTCCACGCTGCCCGACATCATGGTCGGATTCATCCCGGTACCCGCCACGGCGTCGGCATGCAGCCCGGTTCCCGGTGCCGGCATCGTCGCCGATTGACAGAACTGAAACACAGCTCGAAAGTCACCAATTTCAATCAGGTCGCCATCCGCCAGACGGGCTGAGACCGCCGGCTGGCCGTTGATGAACAGTCCCGGATTGTCGCCAATGCACGAAATCGTGGCGGTTGTCCCGGAAATCTCGATTCGTGAGTGCAGCGAGGGAATTCCACTTTCCCCCAGCCGCAGGTCGCATGACGGTCCACTTCCGATCAGAAACAATCCGTTCGTCAGTGGTCGGAAGGGAAACCGACGCCCATTGGCGGCCAGTTTCAGGCAGGCAATCGCGTCAGCAGGAAGGAAGGCGGTATAGTCGCGCACCATGCTTCTCACTTCGAAAACAAACTCTTGACCGACTTCACGTCAGATCACAAAGACTCTCCGTGATCGTTGTAATCGTCCATTTCGAAGAAACACCTGAAGCGCCGCGTCGGAAAATCACAAAGTCCACTCAAGATCTTCCGGCAAACCGGAATCGTTGCACTTCGATCTGCACACCCCGGCCATTTCTGCCGATCCCGCTGCTCAGCGACCGTATCGCTGCAGGTATCGTTTCAGGTCCAGCTTCCTCACCGTGCTGTCCGATGTCATGTACCTGATCTTGCCGAAAATCGGTCGCTCCGGACCCCACGCCCGATCGTAACGCCCAAACACCCAGAAGATGCCCGAATACGAGTTCGGGTCGCGCCCATCCAGCGCGTACCGATTGTTCAACTCAATCAACACGTCCAGCGCCTGCTCCGGTGTGGGCGACCATTCCAGAACCTTCTTGCCCCACAGCATGCGCAGGTAATTCTGCATCCGCCCCTCCTGCATCAACTGGCGCTGAGCTGCATTCCAGACCGGATCATGCGTGCGACTGTCTCGCAGCTGTTCCAATGAATACTTGTAGGGCCTCGGATCCGCTTTGTGCTCGTTCATCGTTTTCTGCGCCCACTCAGGGAGCGATTCCCAACGGTCATAATGACGCTCTTTCGAACACATATTGAATCCCAGCTCCCGCCACGTCACCAGTTCATCCAGAAACGATTCCGCGGCGTCCGACATGCCCCACCAGCCGTTGCGGCTGCCTTTGGTCTTCTTTGGATCCCCCAGCTGATCACGGCTCCAGCTCTCCCGATGACTCAGCCGCGTAAAAATGTCATGCACCGACACCTGCCCGAAGTGCAGATAAGGCGACAATCCGCTGGCCACGTCCGCGTCCGGTTCATTTCGCTCTTCCCCGTAACGGGACAGTCGCCGCTGCAGAAACAGGTCGAGACAACCGCTGGCGGCAACCGCCCCGCCCTGAGCCAGTCCTTCCTTTGTCGACTGATCAATCGGCAGTCGGTCCAGGGCCGAACTGCTGCAGGTCAGCAGGTCGGCTCCGGCTGGAGCCCAGCGATCCCGAAAAATCTCCGGCCGCTGGGCAAGTCGCGGCACATCCGGGTCCGCCAGCGCATT
>JALQWE010000772.1 GCA_023258825.1 Planctomycetaceae bacterium
ATTCTTCCGGGCCAGCGCGATCAGTTCGTCAACTTCCTGAAGGGAAAGCACGGATGGCTTTTCCACCAGCAGATGCACGCCGGCTTCCAGAATGGCCTTCGACGCTTCGAAGTGGCGATTGTCGGGAGTCGCTACACAGGCGAATGTGGGCTTTTCCTGCAGCATCTGCGCAACTGCGTCTTCTCCGGAGTAACTGCGAAAGGCGGGGATCAGACCGCGGGATTGATTCTGGTACTTTTCAGCGCGATGCCCGGTTCTGGAGGCGACCGCGACCAGATGCACATCGAGATCTCCGAACTGGCGATCGAACAGACCGCGTCGCGCGACGGTCTCGAAAAATGGCCGATAGGTCTCGTCAAAGATCATGCCCATGCCGACCATACCGGCTTTCAGGAGTGGACGCATAATTCGGGTGTCTTTCGAAGAGAACATGTCTGAACGATTGATCGCGGATTTCAATAGAATTCAGGGAGCCACCAGGAGTGGCGTCTGTCCGCAAGCTTGCATGGTAAGGTTTGTAGCCGGGAAATGCAGAGGGGAGAATTCGCCGCGGTTCCGGGGGCTCCCACCGTCTGCAGTCGATGGTTGAGGGTGGCCTGAAACGACAGGCGTGCTGTCGACGAATCCCGCGAAAGCAGGACCGGCCGGCGGTTGATCACGCTCAGCGGCAGCCCGCGGTATTCTGGGGGATCGCGGGCCTGTTTGGCAAGGCGCGTGTATCGGGTGCCTGAATGAGACTTTTGATCGCCGGGGCCTGTGCTTCAACGTTGCCAATGGTCGGGATCAGCCGCTTGAGCTGGCAGTTTTCTGATGGGTGGCTGAAAGAGTTTCCGCGAAAAATCGGCAGGAAGTGCCGTATCCTGCTCAAACAGGCCAGTTTGCCAGCTTGTCGGTGATGGGGGGCTCGTGCGGTGGGATTTCTGCTGTAGGGGTGAGCAGTCTGTCTTGACCCCTTCGACGTTTCGTGCGTACTTTTCCGAGCGGCCGTCAGACTTTCATCAGGAAAACCGCATTGTTTCGGTGACTGGCGTAAGTCGCAAAGCCCTGCTCGGGATGAGTGGGTGGGCCATCAGCTGTTGATTCTTCCCATGGATGGATTCCGAATTTCGTTGATCCTGTGTTCTCTTCTGGCCATGCAGTCTTTGCTGCGCGGTCAGGACGAGGGGACCGCTGCGCCTGCGCCGTTGGGGGCTCAGACGACCGGACAACGGGTGCTGGTCCTTGTAGACGGCCAGTTGATGGAGAATCCTTTTCTGGTTCGCCCTGATGGCTACGACGTGCAGGTGGCCGGCGGCCGTCTGTTTGTGGAATCTTCACGGGTACGATTTGTAGCGCGGAGTCGGGACGACGCGTATGTGCAGATGCGTCGCTCTTATACATCCCTGACGCCTGAAGTTCACATGACCCTGGCGCGCTGGTGTCTGACCAACCGTCTTCCGGATCAGGCGGAACGTGAAGTGCTGGACGCGCTGCATCTGGATCCGAACCGTCAGGACGCCCGTCGCCTGCTGCAGTCGATTCTGCAGAGCCGAGAAACGGATCCGGGAACTCCGCCAGCCACTGGCGTGACTCAGTACCCGTCCTTGAAATTGTCCGCTTTACCGCTGCCGGAAGCCAGATCCCTTGCAGGGCTGAGTCGCCCGCTGGCTCAAGGTTATGTTCGCCATATTCAGCCGTTGTTGAGCAATAAGTGTGCGACGGCGGGATGTCATGGTGTCAACGCGCGATCGGAATTTCAGCTCACTTCCACAAGGACAGGTTCACAGCCTCTGACGGCAGAACGGAATCTGGCGGCTATTCTGAAGCAGGTGGATCTGGCTCATCCGTCGCAGAGCCCGCTTCTGAGTGTTGCAGTCGGCACACATGGTGGCATGCGGGAACCTGCATTTCGCGGTCGCTCGGGAAGTCAGCAGCAGCAGTGTCAAAGACATCTACAGCTGTTTTGTGCCAGCCTCCAACACGCTGCTCCTCGCCCCTGGCTGGTTCGATGCCGGTGGCCGCCCTGTGTCGCCCCCCCTCCCCATATCACCACTGGCGCTGTTTTCGCATGTTGGAGTACGAACCGTCGGGTTGATGGTTCATGCCAGCGGCGTGGTGGCCTACGACAGCCGCAGCAGCGGCAGCGCATCTGCTGCCGTAGTTCTTGCGTCAGT
>JALQWE010000773.1 GCA_023258825.1 Planctomycetaceae bacterium
GACACGCCTGCAACTGTAACTACACTTTGAGATGGCGGCGGGCAGAGAAAGGGGGCAGGTACCAATAGTGCGGAGCACCCTACGGGCCATTTGGCTATGGGTACCTGCCCCCTTTTTCTGCCCACGGGGGATTGGAAATTGGACCTTCTGGTCCGCGAAAACGTTCATTTCGGCTGAAAAAAGGCAAGAAAGAATGGTCGTCTGACGAATAGTTGTCTGGACAACTGTTGAGGGCCAATCTAGGATCAGAGCGACGGCGAGGCGGCCGTTTTTGCATTCAGGATCGCAGAACATCATTGTCTACGACAGGTGACCCGATGATCAGTGCAGTGCCGGAATTGGTGTCTGAGGCGGACGTGGTTGTGATCGGCGGTGGCCCGGCAGGTTCGACGGTGGCCACCTTGATGGCTCAGCAGGGGCTGAACGTTCAACTCTTCGAGCGGGACCATTTTCCTCGTTTCCATGTGGGTGAGTCGCTGATTCCGGAAACGTACTGGGTGCTGAAGCGACTGAACATGCTGCCGAAGTTGAAGGGCAGTCGTTTCGTGAAGAAACGCAGTGTGCAGTTTGTCAGCTTTAACGGGAAGGCATCTGCCCCGTTCTATTTTGAAGACAACAATCCCCACGAGTGCTCCCAGACGTGGCAGGTCGTGCGGAGTGAGTTCGACCACATCATGCTGAACAATGCCCGGGAGCATGGTGTCGAGGCTCACGAGGGAGCCCGAGTTAAAGACGTGATTTTCGAAGGCGATCGGGCGACCGGCGTGCGTGTGATGCTGGAAGACGGGACTCAGCGTCTGGTGAATTCGAAAGTCGTCGTGGATGCCAGCGGTCAGAGCGGGCTGCTGATGAACCGTCTGAAATTGCGGACGTGGGATCCGTTGCTGAACAAAGGCGCCATCTGGACGTACTGGGAAAATTGTTACCAGGATTCGGGCCGAGATGAAGGGGCGACGGTCATTCTGCAGACAGCCGATCGGAAGGGATGGTTCTGGTACATTCCGTTGCACGGCAATCGTGCGAGCGTGGGAATTGTGGCGCCGTTTGACTATTTGTTCAAAGGACGTGCGGGTCACGAACAGACCTACCAGGAAGAGGTGGAGAAGTGTGTTGGTGTCGCTGAACGACTGGCAGGTGCAAACCGAGTCGCCGGCTACTTTGCAACTCGTGACTTTTCGTACCGCTGCAACAAAGTTGCTGGTCCCGGATGGGTGCTGGTGGGCGACGCGTTCGGATTTCTGGATCCGCTGTATTCTTCCGGCCTGCTGCTGGCCCTCAAGTCCGGGGAGATGGCCGCGGATTCGATTGGTGAAGCGTTCCGAAAGAACGATTTCTCTGAGGAGCAGCTTGGCAACTGGGGGCCGTTGCTCAACAAGGGCATCGACCGAATTCGTCGTTTGGTGTGCGAGTTCTACGAAGGTTTCAACTTCGGGAACTTTGTCAGGAACTACCCGGGACTCAAGGGAAGAATCACTGACCTGCTGATCGGCGATTTGTTTGATGACAAGGTCGACGAAGTCTGGGCCCCCATGGAGTCTCTGTATCCGGAAGGACGCAGCGTGCCGGTGGCATGGGATTCCGGCACCGCCCCGGAGATTGCCGCGCAGAAGCGGAACGAACTGCACATTCCAGAGGGGGCAACTCCTTAGAGACCATGCTCAGACGGCGTGTTCCGATTCAGCGTTTGTAATCCATTTCAACGCGATCGGTTGGAGCTGTTTGGCTTCAGCCGATCGCGTTGATTTACGTTGTTCGCCCTGATTTGCTGAGAAGGTGTCGCGTCATCAAACGGTATGGCGGTCGCTGGGAGCGATTTGTCATCGTTTAATCAGAGCAATGCAGACGATGAGGTCTTTTCGTTTTGCGCTGCGTGGCTTGAGAGTCGGGGCTGTGTGCGATCAGGGAGCAAGCGTCGGCTTCGATGCCGGTTGAGCATGTCCGACCGGAAGCACGCGTGGTGTTTGGTCGCCGGACTGCTGCAGATGTTCCAGCAGGATGCGGCGGATTTCTGAGGCGGTTTCCGGGTGCCGGACCACCTCGCTATGGCCAGCGCGGATGACCTTTTCGCTGGTGACTTCAGGGCGATGGGCACTTTTCCACGAGACCACACCGTCGGTCCAGTCTTCCGGCTTGCTGCCTTTGCGAACAGCC
>JALQWE010000774.1 GCA_023258825.1 Planctomycetaceae bacterium
ATCCGCGTTTCATCGTTCGCGCACAAACCCACGGCTAACGCCTCGTCGCTCACAATCAACGTCCCGATGATGGGTTGCTGAGTGACTTTCCCCGAATTGCACGTCCCCTTAAACTTCACCACACAGGCAGGATTGATTCTGCCGCATGTTCCCGGACGAATTCAGGATCCGCTGAAATGAAGTACGCGTTCACACTCCTTGCCCACTGCTGGCTCACCGTCGGCCTGCTGGCCGCACCGATCGATGGATTGCAGGACAACAAACCCGACACCGTCCGCCGCATTCCCGCCGAAGGCATCCCGGTTCCCGAAGAACGCGCCACCGCCATGCGCACGGCACTCGAGCAATTGCAACAGAAAATCGCCGAAATCCGCGCCACACAGGACAACGCACGCACCAGCCTGCTTCCCGACGTCATGATCTTCGAACGCGCCGTCCGCTGTGCCCTCGACCACCAGGAATTCTTCGACGCCAGCGAATTTGACAAAGCCGACTCGCTCCTGCAGCTTGGACTGCAGCGTGCCGAACAACTGCTGGCCGGTCAACCCGCATGGACCACCCAGAAAGGTCTGGTCGTCCGTGGCTACATCAGCCGCATTGACCAGACCGTTCAGCCCTATGGCCTCGTGATTCCGCCCACCTACAGCACGGACCACAGCGTGCCGACTCGCTGCGATCTCTGGTTCCACGGCCGCGGCGAAAAGCTCAGCGAAGTCAATTTCCTCTGGGATCGCCTGCACAACCGCGGCGAATTCACCCCCAACCACACCATCGTCCTGCATCCCTACGGTCGCTACTGCAATGCCTTCAAATTCGCCGGCGAAGTCGATGTGCTGGAAGCGCTCGAAGACACCAAACGCGCCTACCGCATCGACGACGAACGCATCAGCGTCCGCGGCTTTTCCATGGGAGGTGCTGCGTGCTGGCAGTTCGCCACACATTATTCCGATCAATGGTTCGCCGCCAATCCCGGCGCGGGCTTTTCCGAAACGCCCCAGTTCCTGAAAGTCTTTCAGAAAGAAGAACTGCAGCCCCGCCCCTGGGAACAAGCCCTCTGGAATCTCTACGACTGCGACAAATGGGCCCTGAATCTGACCCACTGCCCCACCATCGCCTACAGCGGCGAAAATGATTCTCAGAAGCAGGCGGCCGACGTCATGGAACAGGCCCTCGCCACCCACGGCATTACCCTGCGACATGTGATCGGCGCCGGGATGGGCCACAAGTACGATCAGCCCTCAAAGGACCTCGTCGAAAAAAGCCTCAACTCACTGGCCGTTCATGGCCGCGATCAGTCGCCGCCACTGATTTCCCTGACCACATACAGTCTTCGCTACAACCAGATGAAAGGCGCCAGAATCCTGGGCATGCTGGAACACTGGAAACCAGCCAACCTGACGGTCTGGTGCCGCGAAACAGAAAAACCCGGACACCCCGCTCACCTGCTGGTCCACACCACCAATGTGTCGGAATTCGAAGTGGATTTTTCCGCCGGCCAGCTGCTGCTGTCCCCGGAAACCCTCGAACGACTGCATCAGAAACGCGGCAAGGGATTTCTGATCGAAGTCGTCTCCACGGAAGATCAGCATCCCGAAAAAGATCCCCATCTGCACATGGGATTTCTGCATGCCAGCGGACCATTCTCCGATGGCTCGATGAAGATCGCAGGTTACCGGGATGAGACCGGGGCCTGGAAGGACGGCACACGCCCCGCCGGCTTGCGCAAGCAGCACGGGCTGCAGGGCCCCATCGACGATGCCCTGATGGATTCCTTCGTCTTCGTCCGGCCGACCGCCGCTGCCGCTCATCCGGCGGTGGGCCAGTGGGTCGACGCCGAATTGACTCGGGCCATCGAACACTGGCGCCGACACTTCCGCGGGGATGCACGAGTGATCAACGACACAGAACTCACCGATGAACTTATTCAATCCGCCAATCTGATCCTCTGGGGCGATCCACAATCCAATGCCGTCCTCCGCAAAATCGCCGATCAGCTCCCCATCGTCTGGAAGGCCGATCAGATTCAGGCGGGCGAAAAAACCTGGCCGGCCGCGCACCATGCCCCGGTGCTCGTCTACCCCAATCCGCTCAATCCCAAACGCTATGTCGTGCTGAACAGCAGCTTCACCTTCCGGGACTATGCCTAT
>JALQWE010000775.1 GCA_023258825.1 Planctomycetaceae bacterium
GATCCACCCCCGCAAGTTCCGAAGAATGCTCACTCGCCCACTCAGCAAATGCAGCCACAGTCGCTTTGGAGTCCGTATCGAAGCCACTCCACTCAAACAGCCGCCGGCGAATAATCTCAGACATCTCCTTGTCCGCAGACATCAGAATCGCCTTGCCGACTCGATCGCATAGTTTTTTGATCGAATCGTGATCCCGTTGATCATCCGGATTCATTTCCAGATCAGAACGCGGGATCGAAACGCACAGGACGGCGTTGTTGCGTGCCCGAATCTCCTCACACAGGTTCTGGAGAAAGTTGAAGAACTGATCCCGCATCCCGATCTTGCGACCGACGCTGACGTAATTCATCAGCTCATCCATCAGAATCAGGATCGGACCTGGTGGGAGCATTTTACGAATCACATCACCAGCCGGGGCAAGTCTCTGCGCATCATGCTCGGCAACAGCTGCAAACAGTCGTTCTTTTTCTTCTCGTGTCCTTCCCAACTGCCAGGCGATTTCTCCCCAGGGTGTCAGGCGGGTCGGTTCACCATCGCCAGTGCGACCTGTGAGTGCGTCAAACTCGGTCCCGACAAATACTGCGACATCCGCCTGCGGCAACGAAGTCACTTCGGCCTTTCGGAGAATCGAATCCACACCTTTCCAGCTCTTTGCTGCGTCTCCTCCGCGTGCCAAATGGTAAAGCGTTGTCAGCGCGTGCGTCTTTCCGCCACCAAACTGTGTGGCCATGTTGAACACGGCTGATGTTTCGACCTGGATGCCATTCAGTCGACGAGCGACTTGAGCAAACAGGTCCAGCAGACTTCGCGTCAGGAAGGTCCGATCGAAAAATCTGGCAGGATCCGCGTAATCTTTCGAAACGTTATCACGGCCTGTGCGGATATGATCCAGATGCACAGCGAACTCGGATGCATCCAAAGGGCGTCCATCTCGCAGATCTTCGCGAGAAGTGACAACCTGCTGCCATAGTTTCAATTTTGCCATGTAGAAGTCAACCTTGAGGCGTTACACAATGAAAGCAACCAAAGACAGTGAAGTCTGCAGGGTTTGTGGTTAACAACGACAAAACACCAGCCTGCCAGTATGTGGCCGCAAGCAGTGTGTCCAGCAGACGCTTGCGACCAAGGAAATGCTGACGCAGCCAGATGAGAAATTGGCGAGTTGCCAGATCTCCTGCGTAGACAGGAATCACGTCTCGTGAGGTCCACCATTGGTCAATCACAGCATTGGCCTGGGGCATCGTGAGCGGAGTCTGAAACCGTTTGGCATCTGTCACGATATGCAGAAACTCTGCCAGAACCTGAGGGGCAAGTGCCAATTTATGCCCATCTGCAATGAGTTTGCTGAGCGTGGCTCGGGCCGCAGGATGGTCCGGGTGCTCCTGAACTTCGAAGGCAATCAGAAACCCAGTGTCGAGCCCGTGGATCATTGGTCCGACTCCAGCATCTCGCCAAAGACATCGTCAGAGACATTTCCTGAATCCAGCAAACCGCCAAGGCGAATCGGCGCGATATCGAGAACACTGTGTGATGTTCGCTCCAGATCCTGAACCTCAATCGCATCCAGTTGTCGTGCAAGAAAATGAAAGAGTTCGTACTTCTGCGCTTTCGGCAGCGTACTCACGGCATGTTCAATTTCGTCGAGCGTTGTCATGAATTCTCTCCTGATACGTAGATGCACGTTGCGACAGAGCGAAACGCGACTATTTGGCGGTTTCACATGGTTTCGATATCCCTGGCAGCGACTGTCGCGGGCGATTGTTGTCGATTCGTGGTCACAGTCCGAGCCCCTTTGTTCGGTTCTTCCGGGACAGTGTTTTCTGCAGGATTTCGGCCGATTCTGTCGTTCGGTCAGGAGTCACCTCAAGCTCGCTGCATGATGATCTGAGCGGTTGACCAATCGATACCCAGCAACAACGCCGCAGACTGAATGCTCTGCGACGCCTGCAGCACATCGATGGCAAATGCCTCAGACAGGAGCGTGCACCGGCTGATGGTCATGCCGAGACAGAGGGTTCACCGGAATGCCTCAGAAAACAGCATCTTCGCTTTTTTCAAATCTCAGTCAATTCGACAGGCTGCCACAAAAATCCCAGAAGAACCCAACCACACCAGCCGGGCCCACCAAGCACCGGTTTCCCCAACC
>JALQWE010000776.1 GCA_023258825.1 Planctomycetaceae bacterium
CGTGGTGATGATCATGAGGGTGGTTGTCGGCTGAGTTATTCGCGGAAGAGTTGTGTTCGCCGTTGGTTCCAAGCGTCACCAGAGATGCTGCGTCTGCTGGCAATCCTTCACGAGCCGCACGTCGGGACGCGGACTTGCTGGGACCTTCCACCAGAATGGTCACCCGTCGCCCTATGAATTCGGCATTGTCTTCTTCGGAGATACGATTCTGCAATTCCAGCATTTCGTTGTTTCGACGCCGTTTGACCTCTTCGGAAATATCATCTTCGAACAGTTCGTCCGCCTTGGTGCCGGTGCGTGGGCTGTATTTGAAGATGAAGCTGTTTTTGAAACGAAACTCGCGAATCAGGTCCATGCTTTTCTCGAAGGACTGTTCGCTTTCACCGCAAAAGCCGACGATGAAGTCGCTGGAGACTGCGCAGCCCGGGATCAGTTCCCGGATTCTCTGCATCATGTCCCGATAGTCTTCGACAGTGTATCCGCGTTTCATTCTTTTCAGGACGTCATTGCAGCCGGACTGAGCCGGGACGTGCAGATACTTCATGACCTTTGGCAGGTCGCGGACGGCCTGCAGCAGATCATTTCCCATATCTTTCGGGAAACTGGTAATGAAGCGGATTCGCTGAATGCCGGAGATGTCGTGCAACTGGTAAAGCAAGTCCGAGAGTCGCACGAGGCGACCGTTATCGGTGTATTTATAGCTGTTGACTGTTTGTCCGAGCAGAGTGATTTCGCGGACACCCTGATCTGCCAGCACTCGGGCTTCCTGCACGATGTGGGCTGGCGGACGACTTTGCTCCGGCCCTCGAGTGGCTGGAACGACGCAGTACGTACAGAACTTATCACAACCGATCATGATTCGGACGAAGGCCTGAAAAGGCGTTGGCCGCATTTCAGGATCGCGCAGCGGATCATAACTTTGAAAGCTGTCCGAGACCTCGTCACGTGAACCTTCGCGGCGTCCCAGGCTGACGGCTTTTCGGTGGGAACGTTCCTGGGCTTCTCGCGTGTCCCGAATCATGGCCGGGATTTCGGCGAGCTGACCGGTTCCGACAACGATATCCACATGGGGAGCTCGCTGAAAAATCAGGTCCTGGTCTTTCTGGGCCATACAGCCTATCACGCCAATCACCTTCTGCGGGCGATTGCGTTTGCTGTACTTGAGTCTTCCGAGGGCGCTGTAGATCTTGTGTTCGGCGTGTTCCCGGACGCTGCAGGTGTTGAAGAGAACCGTATCAGCGTCTTTGGGGTTGTCGGTCAGCTGATACCCATCTCGGCGCAGTGCTGCAACGACTAATTCGCTGTCCAGCATGTTCATCTGGCAGCCAACAGTTTCGATGTAAAGCCGACCGTTGTGTGATGGACTGTTGGCTGGGGTGCTGTCGGACATAGTTGATCTTAATGGGGCGATTCAGGAGTGCAGATTGCTGCGGTGTCTGTTCCCGGCAATGTTATCGACGCAGTTGGCGGGAATTGCCGCGGGGCCTTGTGCGAGAGACTGCGCAGAACAGCGGACCCGGCCTGGAGGACTGATCCGGGTCCGCAGCGCTGTGAAGTATTCGTCAGAGTCAGGATTGAACGCGTTCCATGTACTCACCGGAACTGGTGTCAATCTTGATACGGTCACCTTCCTTGATGAAGGCCGGGACCTGCACTTCGGCACCGGTTTCCACGACTGCTGGCTTGGTGACGTTGGTGGCTGTGTTACCGCGGGCAGCAGGTTCCGTGTAGGTGACGGTCAGAATCACCTGCATCGGTGGGCTCATGGTGATCAGCTGACCATTCCAGAACAGCAACCCGACTGTGGCGCCTTCCATCAGCCACCGCATGTCATCCTGAACGACTGCGGCAGGCAAGCTGTGCTGTTCAAAGGTTGTATTGTCCATGAAGACATAGTGGTCGCCGTCACGATACGAGTAGACCCCGTCGTTGCGGTGAACGTCTGCTGTTTCCAGCGAATCGCCGTTGCGGTAGGTCTTTTCGAAAAGTGAGCCCCTGAGCAGGTTGCGCAGTTTTGTGCGATACAGGGCCTGCCCTTTTCCGGGCTTTACGAAATGGCATTCCAGCATTTCGTACGGCTCATTATCGATCTGGACCTTGACACCTTTTTTGAATTCTCCGGCGGGAATCGTGCCCATTTGCA
>JALQWE010000777.1:0-1884 GCA_023258825.1 Planctomycetaceae bacterium
CGTCGGTCGAGCGATGCACAAGTCGCTCAACAGCGAAAAAGAGCTCGCCGAACAAACGCTCGATCAGGTCGCCGATCAGTTCCACTACCAGGAGTCCGGTGGGGCACCGCTGCTGGGCATCGACGGCGTCTGCATTATCTGCCACGGGTCCAGTGATCAACGCTCCATCCGCAATGCCCTCCGCATGGCGACCGAGATGGACAATCACAACATCAATGCCCGGATTACCGAGCTGCTGGGACAGGCTGAGTAACCCACGCCAAGTCCTTCGCATTCCAAGCGATCGCCCGTGCTCGCAGCACGGTGAGTTCGCAACGGCGCCGCGGTTGATGAATCTCGCCACGCCTTGCTGCATCTGTGGGTTGCTGCGTCGCCTGTGACATTGCTGGACGGATCAGCCGATCTGGCCGTGCGGCTCTGTTGTGCTTCGTCCTGCATTGTCCTGATGGCGTGCGATCAGACTCCTACTCCCGCACGTTTGTGGCCTTCCTGCGGGCACAGATCGGGGCGGACCGGTTCTGGCCGTGCCTGCGACGCGACAAGAGCACTGCTCTGCCCCTGCACGGAGGTTGGCAGCGGGGCCACTGTGTTCCTTGCTGATCCTGCGGAAGTGACAGCCGTTGTGTTCCCAGGTCTTACCCCTGCCACTACAATCCGTCGCCGGAACGGTGTTCAGTTTTTCCTGGTTGTGTCACGTCGGTCAGTAAAGGAATTCTCCCTATGCCTCGCATCGCACTTTTTTTTCCAGGTCAGGGAGCTCAGCATGTAGGGATGGGGCGTCGTCTGGCAGAGAAGTATCCCGCCGCACGCAGCCTTTATGAACGTGCCTCTTCCATCCTGGGTTACGATCTGGCCAACCTGTGCTTTGAAGGACCGGCAGCAGAGCTGGACTCCACGGTGATCAGCCAGCCGGCATTGTTTGTGACCAGCCTTGCGGCTCTGGAGAAACTGCGGGCAGATTCACCAGAGATTCCGCTCGCCTGTGAAATGGCCGCTGGGCTTAGCCTTGGCGAATACACCGCGCTGGTGTTTTCCGGTGCGATGTCCTTTGAAGATGGGTTGCGAGTTGTGAAGCGTCGTGGCGAAGCGATGCAGGCCGCCGCCGACGCAACTCCGTCGGGCATGGTGAGCATTCTGTTGCTTGATAAGCCACAGGTGGAACAGATCTGTCAGGAGGCCTCGGCACACGGCATCATCCAGATTGCCAACTTCCTGTGTCCCGGCAATCTGGTCGTCAGCGGTGAAAATGCAGCCTGTGAGCGAGCTGCAGAACTGGCTGTCGCGGCCGGTGGTCGAGCGATTCCCCTGGCGGTCGCCGGTGCCTTCCACACGAACATTATGAAACCCGCCGATGAGGCGCTAGCCGAAGTTTTGGGTGAAGTAGAGATTCGGACACCTGAGATACCGGTCGTCTCCAACGTGGACGGTTTGACGCACACCGACCCCGAAGAGATTCGTGAGTTGCTGATTCGTCAGGTGATCAGCCCGGTGCGCTGGGAAGATTCCATCAACCTGATGCTCAGCCAGGGCTGCGATGAGTTTTACGAAGTGGGCCCGGGTAAAGTTCTGAAGGGGCTCCTGAAACGGATCAGCCGCAAGACGAACTGCGCGACCATCAATGATTCGTTCGACGAAACGGGTGGCGTCTGAAGGGCGACGTGTTGACGTTTGATCAGGCCGCACGGATGAGGGATCAGTGCTGGCGACAGGTTGCCCTGGCGAGAGGCAGCACGGGAAGGGAGGCTTAAGGTGCGGATACTGAAGTGGACCATACTGAAACTTCTGGACGTGGTCTTAGCGCCTTTGATTCTGCCGGCAGCATTTCTGATGAAGCTGTTGCGTCGGGCGGGTGTTCAGCGCATGCCGTTATGCCGTCGCGGATTG
>JALQWE010000777.1:1894-2143 GCA_023258825.1 Planctomycetaceae bacterium
TTGGCGGCGGCTGGTGTGTTTCCGCTCGTCGATCAGTATTATGAGCCATTGATCAATTTCAGCCTGCTGCGTCATCCGCTTGAGCAGCCTCGGAATCTTCCGGGCGTGGATTTGAATGTGGCCGAACAACTGCAGCTGCTGCAACGGATGACGTTTCGTGACGAGTTGCGTGAGTTGATGAATGGTCAGCGATCGCAGGACGGGACGGAGCGGAAGTATGTGGCGGACAACGGCTACTTTGACGCTGGT
>JALQWE010000778.1 GCA_023258825.1 Planctomycetaceae bacterium
GCCACCTCTCCTGAGTTCACACGCAGATCACTCAGGCTTGCAACATCCCACCAGACAGACACC
Source organism: Planctomycetaceae bacterium (assembly GCA_023258825.1). Classification (GTDB taxonomy): domain Bacteria; phylum Planctomycetota; class Planctomycetia; order Planctomycetales; family Planctomycetaceae; genus SXXK01. The sequence continues at coordinate 64 of JALQWE010000778.1, forward strand.
ACACACGTTCTTCGTGTCGGGCAACCGCAACCACTGGCCACGGTGCTGAAGGAATGTCGTCAAATCGCTCAGGCCTGAACGGCTTCAGCGGCACCGGCTTTCTCAGCACGTCGCTGGTCAGCGGCCGCTTCGCGGGCTTCCAGTGCTGCAACAGCCAGCAATCGACGCTTCAGCTGACGATGGCCAGCATTCAAGTGACGCCACGTCGCGTTCTTGCTCTTCGCCTTCCCTGTCACACCCTCTGCCGCTAACTTCGCTTCACAAGCAGACAGTTCCTGCTGAGACAGTGACAACTGACGTTCGATTCGGGGACGGTCCTTCAACATGACGCACCAGAAGTATTCGAGTTCAAATTGGAAACTTATGAGCACCTGGAGGCTGCACATCCATACAGCCATCAGCTCCGGAACCGCTCATTGTTGCAGGAAGTCGGACGATGTTCAAACCCAAATGGATCGAAATCCCCGGCTCTGCGTCAGAGTTCCTGCAGGCCAGCACCGCCTGGTCCCTTTTTCTCGGTTTTTCCGCCCCGTTTTCTTCCCGGATTTGAGGATTCCGGGGCAGAATCCATCTTTTCCCCCGTCCCCACCCGTGGAATTCGTTGAATTTCTCTGCTTTAACACACCGCATGGTTTCCTCGACCACTTCCCCATCGGCAAGCGCTGGTCGCCCACACCTTTCCCTTTTCAGCGCCGGCCCGCCGTTTTCTGCCTGAGCTTTCACCTTCACTCGTCCACTTTGCCCCCAACCCCAAAATCTGCAAAGATTCGCGCTGCGATGCTGGTTTCAACCAATCACACTGTCTCGACTAACGCTGTTTCCTGACCGTGTCGCTCAGTTCCGCTCCCGGCCCCCCTCCGGCAAGGTCCGCGGTCTGCGATCCCTGCGGCTTCTACCACTCGGTCCCATTGTCCTTCCACCTGGTACTGCTATGAATTCCATGTCCGAACGACTGTCCGTCGCTCTCTCCACCGCCGCCATGGCCGGTGACCTGATCCTGCAACATTACCGCACCGATGGCCTCCTTGTAGAATCCAAGTCGGATGAATCCCCCGTGACCGTGGCGGATCGCGGAGCTGAACTACTGATTCGTGAACAACTTCTCGCGGCGTTCCCCGACGATGCGATCCTCGGAGAAGAATTTCCCAGTGTCACGGGTTCCAGTGGATATCGCTGGATCATCGATCCTATCGATGGCACGAAGGCGTTTGTGCACGGCGTGCCGCTCTTCGGAACCTTGATCGGTCTGGAACATGCCGGACACATGGTTGCCGGCGTCTGCCGGTTCCCCGCCATGGATGAAGTGGTGTATGCCGAAACGGGTGCCGGTTGCTGGTGGAAGATTCGTGATCTGCCACCACGCCAAACATTCGTCCCCCAGACAACCGATATCCGTCAGGCTCGGTTGATGTTCACTGAACCCACCCACTGGCGACAAACTCAGCGTTTCGATGCCATCGTGCAGGTGATGGATCAGGTCCGTATCGCTCGCGGCTGGGGCGATTGCTACGGACACGCCATGGTAGCCACCGGACGCGCTGAAATCGCGATTGATCCACTGATGTCCGCATGGGATATCGCCGCACTCATCCCGATTCTCAGAGAAGCCGGGGGCAGCTGCACCGATTGGCTGGGCAACGAAACCGTCTCAGGTGGCGATGGAGTCTCCGTGGTGCCAGCCCTCCGCGATCAGGTGCTCAGCATTCTCCGCACCGCGCCGCCTCTGCCTCACAAGGCCTGAGGCAGAAAAAGGGGTCAGGAACCAATAGCCAAATGGCCCGAAGGGTGCTGCGCACTATTGGTTCCTGACCCCTTTTTCTGCCTTCAGACCAGTATCGGCTGAATCACTGACCCATGCACGTCCGTCAGTCGACGCGCAATCCCGTTGTGCTGAAATGTCACACGTCGGTGATCCAGACCCAGCAGGTGCAGGATCGTCGCATTCAGATCATGGATGGACAGCTCGTTCTCCACAGCGCGAAATCCCAACTCGTCCGTCTGCCCATAACTGACTCCGGCGCGAATTCCGGCACCAGTCAGCACCGCCGTGAATCCGTTGGGGTTATGGTCCC
>JALQWE010000779.1 GCA_023258825.1 Planctomycetaceae bacterium
CACAACTCCATCGGGAACTCTGGGCGGGCTGAATGTGGACTTGAGTCCACTTGGGAGCACGCACGGCAGTTTTGACTTCGTCGTCATGAACTCGCGTGGTGATCGCGTGGCATCCAAGCTGACTGTGCTGGCTACGGGTCGGCAGAGTATTCAGGTTGTGAATCCGGTTCCCGGCGAGACCTATGTGGTGGGCATTCGGGGGCGGAGTGACGCTGCCGTTTCGACCGGAAACTACGTGCTGACGGTGGACGTGGCTACAGTGGTGGCGGACATGGTGCCCTTGTTTGGTGGGGTTGCCCGACCGGGTGAGAAGGATTATTCGTTGCTGACTTCGGCGAAGTCCCAGTTGTTTCGAATTGACTTGTCCACGGTTTCCTCTGTGGGTCAGGCCAGCCAGGTGACTCTGGTTGACGTACGGACTCAGAGTGTTGTGCAGACGATTGTTTCGATTGGCGGTACCAGTTCCACGGCGTTTGTGTGGCTGCAGGAAGGCGATTATGTGATTGTCGCAACAGCGTTGTCGCAGGATGTGGCCAATGTGCATCCGGTCAGTTATCAGGTGACAGCGGCTGTGGTGAGTGATGACGAGGGTCCGCTGACGGATGGTTCAACCGGATCAACGGGTAATTCCACAGGTGGTGACACCTATATCTGGAACGATATTCCGGTCGATGAGCCGCCGCCGATGGAGGACGACATTATCGTCAATGACACCTGGATCAATCCGCTGGTGCTGGTGCTGGCTGAGCGATTTTATGATCAGTTCTTTGGTCTGTGAAACGGACGCGACGATTTGAGAGAGACAACAGAAAAGGCAACCCGGAGGGGTTGCCTTTTTTGTTGATGGTGGGGGGGGGGCAAGTTTTCAGTTTTCAGTTGCCAGTTTTCAGTTTTCAGTTGCCAGTGTTTGGTGTGCGGGCTTGGTGTTGTTTTTTTGCATCATGCGGGGTGCCTGGAAGCATCACTGCGGGTGTTGGAAAAAGGCAACATGCGTGCAGTTGGGGCACACGTACAGTTTACAAAGCGTCGAGGTATTCAATCACCATTGGCCGGTGATTGCGTGAGGTGGAGGCTTGGTTTGATGTAAAACCGGGGACTGGACGGCAAAAAACGACACATTTGGGCATTTTGGCATGCAAGGGCATCGTCTTTGCTCCTTTCAGACCTGTCGTTGGTGATGTTGTATTCCTGCAACGCAGCGTCTTTTGCCCCGGAACAAAGTCTTGAAACTCTCCTGTCTACCGGAAATTGCGGCCTTACTCGCCGCCAATGGCCAGAGCTTTGTGGAGCAATGGTCTCCGCTACCTGTTCAGGTGATCGGTGACTACTACGTCCTGAGTCGAAATCGCTTCAATCGCTGGATGCGGGTTCTGGATGATCTGGATCGCGGGTGCGTGCCGGCGGATGCTGAGTTACGGTATTCGTCCCTGGGCCGACTGCCGGGCATGCGGATTGTGGCGGAGCAGGTGTTGGTGAATGAGATTCTGACGCGAGTGTGGAGTTTGTTGCTGGTAGCGCAGGATCGATTTCGGGGCGAGAACGACACGGAAGCTCTGGCGGCGAATGTGTTTCTGGGGCATCAGGCGGTCCGTCGTCGTGCCATGGATGTTTTTCGCAGTGACGACGTCCTGGGGTTGGAGCATGTGCTGCGGATAGAGCACATTCGGCGAGAAGCGGAGATGTGGTCAGACATTCTGTGTGCACCGCTGATGAAGCGTTATGAATTGTGGAGTTATGCTCACGACGCGGAGCAATCGCGGGAGTTCTATCGGCAGCGAGTGGACCGGAACGCACTGAGTCCGGGGAGTGACGCCTGGGGGGCGATGTTGTCGAGCATGCGAGAGAGTTTTTCGGAAGTTGATGGTGTGGGTGTGCTGGTGCATGACGATGACCGGCGACTCGTGGGTTTGATGTTGGGCAGTTTCGGTGGCGGGTCCATGTTGTCGAGCAAATCCGGAGTGGCAACCGCGAAAGAGCGTGGCCGCTGAGCGGTGTATGTTGCGTGTTGCGACCACGCGTGTTGAGCTGTGCAGCTTCCGATCCCTGTGGGCGACCCTGGTGTAGTCAGACGCGGGCGACGCAACTGTCCGAGGGACCTGCAGCTTCTGAAGGCGTGGGGATTGATCTGCGCCG
>JALQWE010000780.1 GCA_023258825.1 Planctomycetaceae bacterium
GCACGAGGAATTCAGCGTCAGGGATGCGTAATCTGTGTGGTTTTTCTGCCACGCTCCCTACAAGCCGTGTTTCAGGCGTTCGAGTGTCGCAGCGTCAGGACGCCGGGGGATTCAGCCGGATGTGGAGCCCTGAGAATCCGTCGGGCTCGCAGGACCTTTGGAACCGGCAATCGCCCGCGCTACGGATTCAAGCATCACTTCCATGGCAAATGGCTTCCGCAGATAGTCAACCACGCCCAGCATTTCCGCGTAAGCCTTGTGCCGACTGCCTTCGTTGGCAGTCATCATGATCACCGGAGGTGCATCGGGGAGATCCGCCAGAAACTCCAGCACCGGGAATCCGCCCATGCGAGGCATCATCATATCGGTCAGCACCAGGTCGGGTCTTTGAGCCTGAATCAGCCGTCGCCCATCCTGACCGTTGGCCGCAGCCAGTACGCGGTAGCCGGACGCTGTCAGGACACTCTGGATGGTCGCAGAAATATCCCGATCATCCTCAATCAACACGACCGTTTTGCGATGTTCCGTCATGTGACGATGACCTCCTCTCTCTCTGTCGACTTAATGCGACGCTGCAGGTCCGGCGGACCCCCTCATTGAGGCACTCGCTGCGTCGCGTCTCCATTCTTTCGGCCGTGCCGAAAAAAGACAGTCCTGCGGCACTCGAAATTCATACTTCCCGGATTACGAAATCCGCCACTCTGACGTTTTCGGGTTAATCGCGGTGATCTGTTACCACTGGTACTTCACAAAGCAGGCACCGAGACAACTGGCGTCGTCGACCCATCGCGTTTCAGACGCGGATGGAATGCTGGATCATCAACTCGCCTTCAGTCATCTGAAGGGCGAGTTGTGAAAGACGCAGTACAGTTGCAGGGACTTTACGGGTTGCTTTTGGCAACGGCCTGGTCGCGGGGCATGGCGGAAAATGTAGTCAGCGCTGTGCCGTCTTCTGCGTTCCAGATCCTCACTTCTCCGTCATAGCTACCGGAGGCAATCAGCTTGCGGGCTGTGTTTTCAGCGACCGTGTAGACCCAGTCACGGTGACCTGAGAACTTGCGTACCAGAGCCCCATCGGCGGCTTTGTGTTCGTGCACACTGCCGTCACCACTTGCTGACAGAATCAGATCGCCGGCTGTGATCCGCACGCGGAAAATATCGCCGCCAAATCCACCCAGCCCGCGCAGTTCTTTTGCGTCAGCCGATTGCCAGACGCGTACCCGTTTGTCACCACCACCACTGACCACGGTGGCACTGTCCGCCAGAAACGCTGCTGTGTAAACGGGCTCGCCATGAGCCGGAAAGGTGATCACGGGATTGCCGGTGGCTGCGTCAAAGACCTTGCAGGTCTTGTCCTTGCTGGCACTGACCAGTCGTTGCCCGTTTGGCGACCAGTTGATGTCCATTACCCAGTCGGCGTGATCTTCGATCTTCACCTGCACTTCGCCGGTGCTGACATTCACAACACTGATGGAACGATCCGCACCTGCACAGGCAACGCGAGTTCCATCCGGGCTGAAGCCGGTGGCAAAAATTGCATCACGAGAACGTACCAATGTCCGAATCAGTGCGCCATCCGCAACATTGAACAGCTTCAGTTCGCCCAGTTGTCCGGGTGTTCCTGAAGCGACGACGACGGACTGCCCATCAGCACTGTATTCAACGTCATAGACTCGCTCAGCAAGATTGCTGATGCGACGAATGAGCGTTCCGTCGGCAGTGTTCCAGAGCAGGACTTCGTGGTATCCGGACGACAGCAGCTGAGAACCATCCGGGCTGAAGGCGATCGCTGTCACCGGAATGGCCGCCCGGTACTCCCTCGGAGGCTGGGGCTGAGCAAATTCCGGCATAATGTCGAACAGATCTGCAGAGGGCGAGACACCAGCATCGAGCGGCGCGCCGACGTCGACCCAGCGAGTCAGCACGGCCAGCTCTTCAGGCTTCAGAGGTTCGGCATCCTTGGGCATGGAGCCGTCCTGAATCATGGAGAGCATCAGCGAGTCGGTGCTCTTGTGTGCGGCAAATGCGGCCCCGGATTCACCACCTTTCCCCATGGCTGCGAAGGAATCCAGATTCAGACGTCCACCCGGACTACGGGTGTTGTGACAGGCGACACAGCGCTGCGCGAG
>JALQWE010000077.1:0-3916 GCA_023258825.1 Planctomycetaceae bacterium
GCTCTCGCTGCTGTGAAATGCAGAAAGTCGCTTGGCCGCCAAAGCCATGCGATACCTGGCTGGCGTCATAACCCAAATGCGAAGCAGAATCGTTAGTCTCATCAACTTCGCCGCAAACGCCCCATCGATTCTTATTGAGTGGTGTGTCCCCAAGCCGGATTTTTGGTTGGTGTGTCCCTCGAGAGCATTCCGGATTGGTCTAGAAATGCTGTGGTTTGGTCACCTCGCGTTCCGTGATTTCGAATTGCGAAAGCAGACGACATTTTTGAGTGCTCTTGCTGCCATGAAAGGACGGAAGTCGTTTGACTGTTGAATCCGTGCCGAAATGGCTGCTTGCCTAACCCTGATCGAAAGCAGACTCGTCAGTTTCATCAACTCCGTGGCCAACGCCCAATCGATCCTCAGTAAGCGATGTGTCCCGAAGTGGATTCAGGTGGTGTGTCCCCGAGCCAGATTTTCGGGTGGTGTGTCCCCAAAGAGAAACTGGGTGGGTTTTCTCGCTTTTTGTCTGCCTTGAGATGGCCCGCTGGGGGCTGGTGCAAATTGTGGTTGGTGTGTCCCGCAGGGAAGGCAGTTCCCGAGTGAAGGGTAGCTTCGGTTGGGATGGGGACTAGCGTTGGCATTGTGGTGTGTCCCGAAGTCCTGGGTGTTGTCGTTGACGCGCGGACGACGTGGACATCTTTTTGGAGCTGATTCCGAGCGATGTGTCCCCCTGATGATGGTGTGTCCCTGGTGATGGTCCTGAATTGAGATCGTTGCAGGACCTGATTTGAACGGCAGATCGTTAGCTTCGTTAGATTCGCTGTAAACGGCCAGCTGAGCTATGTCAGCTGGTGTGTCCCCAGGGTGATTTGCGAAGTGGATGTCAGATGGTGTGTCCCCAGTGAGGGGAGCGAGATGGCGGAATGAGATCGGCGAGTCGTGGGTGGGGACGAAAACCGGATGATGAGAGAGGTCCGGGGCAACTGGTTGTTGAAGGGTGTTCCTCTGCTGAATTCTTCCGGGAAATTTCAGAGCGAAGGTCTCATCTCAGCGGAACGCATCGGGTTGGATTAACACCGTTGCTCCATCCCGCCTCGCAGGAAAATGGGCGTCTCCTCTGGGCCGAACCCTTTGCGTTCAGCCCAGGCCAATGATGAGCAGTTAAAGAGGCTCGCAGGTGAGAGGCCCGATATCTGAGTTACGGCGGCGGTACCCGGCAAGTTGTGCCTGGCGAAAGTGCCTGATCAAGTGTCTCAGCGGAGCTCGCTCGGCCGTTCATACCCCAGTCGAAGCATCACGAGGCCGCGGACGCGTTATCGCACGAGCCTGTTGGTTTTTTCGGTGCATAAACTGAATGTCCCGGATCGTGCGCCCCAGACGGCTGAATTTTCTGCGAGGTAGATACATCTGGCTGCCGTTGATTGCTATGGACACAATCTCGTCAAGACTTTTGCTGACACCGCTCGGAAGTCCGAATGAGTTTGCCGGCGCGTTTCGGCGGGACTTGAGCTGAACCCAGTCCGTTTCATACTCAGAACCAGTCATCTCAGCGCACAGACTACGACAGAGTATCTGCGCTGCGGGGCCAAATTCGTTTCGTGACAATTGCTGGGATGAGTACACGCCAAACAACGATTGCATGAGGCGTGATTTCCATCGCGGAAGTGACGGAGCACGCCGACTGAAGACCTGATAGAGGATCCAAAGTCCAGCAAGGATCAGCAGGATCAGCAGTGATGTTCGCAGCCATGCCAATGGTCGCATGTTACGAGGGCGGTCTCGCAGCGTTTCATTCAAAATGTTCGAGTCCTGAACCTTATCGATCACGGCATTCGCTGTCTGGAGCAGTGTCTGAAGGTCGGGCTGCGGTGCCGGGAGTCTGGCTGGCGGTTTTCTGTGCAGCCGCGGGGGACGCCCCGGGGCTTCAGAGTCGGTGGCCACATCCTGATTTTGACGCTGTCCCGGCGATTCTGTCTCGGAAGCACCGGGTGTACCTCCCGCACCGACAGCTGGATTTCTCTCTGCAAGCTGCCCGGATTCGATCACGTTCAGGAGTCTGCGTTCCCCCCGACACAACAAGTCGACGGCGTTGATGGCAAGGAGTGAATTGTCGCCATGCCAGATCATTCCATCGGAAAACAAACTTCTGTCGGCGGAAATCAGCATGACGCCGCCCTCGTCGATGGGATCCAGTCCCGCCAGCAGAACGGCCTGTCCTCGCGCTGCGGCCGGTGTGGTCTGTCCGGACAATCGCAGAATCACTGTCCAGTTCAGTGACGTGTCTTCAGGCATCGTCATCCAGCCGGTTTTGTTGACCACAATCGACTTCAAGCCCTGCACTAGAGGGTGAGGTCCGGAGCAGGGGAGCAACAGGACATCGCTGTACTGTTCATATCTCTCCAACTCATTGGCTGATTCCGCGGGGCCCGGAGTCATTTGAGTGACACCGGGGATCTGACAGGACTCTTCACCCGCCACCAATAAGGCTCCTCCCTGCGCTACAAATCGCCGCAGTCGAAGCCACTCACCACGCGTTAACTGATCAAGTTTGCCAAACACAACCAGTACCGACTGACGAGGGCTTTGCAGAGTCAGTTCCAGATCGCTGGAGTCCTGAAGGCCTTTTTCCTGCAGCAGCATGCGGAACCCAAGGTATCCCCACTGCCATTCATCCGCTGTCCCCGGGTCAGGTGAAGTCTGAGCGATCACGCTGGGCGGGCAGCAAATCAGAAGCGTCATCCCCAACAGTAATCCGAGGGTATGAAGACACGATCTGGGAATGGACTGCTTCCGGCTCATGCCCTGATTCTACACCGTTCCGGGGGGCTGCTGCTATCCGTTGCCTTCAAAAATGATCGGAGTCCGTCGTGGTTGGCTGTTTTCCGTTGTCCGTCCACTCAGCAACTGTCTGTGTCGTCGAGGGTAAGTCGTTTCACGAGGATGGTGGCATAGCTGCCGCGCGGCAGTTCGAAGCTGAGATGTAGCTTGTTGCGGCCCGGATACAGTTCGTCAATTTCCGTAGAGCACTGAAGGTTGGAAGGATTAATCATTGCTCGGCGACTTCCTTTGGAGAAGAAGCTGTCACGCGGGTACTTCACACGGATTTGCCGTAACTCAATATTTTCAGCCGTCAGCACGCGGTCCAGAAGGTCACCAATCTCGCCTTCCGGACGGTCAATTCTCGCTGATGGCAGTGGAAGCTCCACGCCGGATGGCTCCTGTGATCCGGTGCATGCCACGGGGAACACTACATCTCCGCTGGCAAGCGTTTGTGATCGCAGGTCCTCTGCCGGACATTTTGCCCGGAGATACTCATTGAGGAGTCGATTCCAGAGCGCTGACTGCCAGGCCGAGAGATACAGTCCACGCAGATCCACGCTGATGCGAGCGATGGCTCCGCGGTAATCCGGATCTCGTCCGACTTTCACTTTGTCTGAAAGGTAGGTAATGATGGAACGCCGATGAGACCGTTCCAGCATCTGCTGACATTCGGGCCATTGCCCCCACTTGTCTCGCAGAATCTGTTTCTGCCGCCGCTCTGAAGAGGAATCATCTGCATGCGGGTCTGCCAGCGCCAGCCACAACGCTCGTTCCCAGTTGCCAAGACACCATTCCCGGGCGATCCACTGACCGGAGTTACCCAGCGACCCGAATCGCTGATCATCAAAGTAATTCGGCAGCCCGGTCCGGGCCACAGTCCTGACTGCGTCCTGAGCCCGCTGAACTGCATCCGCTTGCATGTCCCGCAGCACAAGACCAAAGCGATTTGCCGAAATCATGGCCGATGTAAATGGCCCGGATACCTGACCAAGATACTCCAGATTGATCGATTTCTGCCGGAGCGACTGCCGAGGACCGTTGTGGATCGTCAGGTGTTGAATAGTCACCGCGTGACGATCTTTCAGTCCTCCGTAACTGATGCGATGACGAGCGA
>JALQWE010000077.1:3944-11179 GCA_023258825.1 Planctomycetaceae bacterium
TCAGCCGATAAAACGCAAACGGACCACCTTCCGGAGTGACCGAGGTGAGTTCTTCCACGTGAAAGTCGTCAGGAGTACAGCGGAGTTTCACGACGGAAGAACCCTGAGTCGGTCAGTACGAACCAGCTTGCACAGGGCAGTGGCGATGAAGCACCACTTCACGAGGCCAAAGCTGGAGATCAAGCAGGAGGAAGCGTCAATGAGCGATTTTTCCGGCATCCGCAGGTTTACGAGCCGGGATAAAGCCCACGCACAGGGCGGCGGCCATGGACAACCAGAAGACCCAGAACTCAATGTGAGTGTAGTCATGGAAGTTAATCCGATGCGGGTCTGCTTCTGAGTTGAATCCCCAGTCAACCAGCAGCTTGACTCCGATAACAATCACGAGCAGGTAGGCGGCAACTTCAAACCGCGGAAATTTTTCAAGCAGGCGAATAAACATGGCTGCCGCGACTCGCATCAGCATCAGCCCGATGACACCACCTGCGATTACGACCCAGAGTTTCGGGTGGGGCGCGTTTTCGGCATGCCCTTCCGGCGGTGATCCTACCAGAGCAATCGCGGCAAGAATTGAGTCGACAGCGAAGGCGATGTCGGTGAGTTCGATCACTGCGACTGTCGTCCAGAAACTCTTTCCAGCCCGGATCTCTTGTTCCGGGAATGGAACCGGAACGCGTTCCTGAATCTCCAGCATCTCCTGATCTGAAGTCAGTGGGGCGTTGGTTCCGGAAATTCGAAGCTCCGGCTCACCCTGCGCGTCGATGCTGACAACCTCCTCAGAGGTCTCTTTCGATTCAAAGAAGAGGTGTTTGACGGCAATGTAGACCAGATAGCCGCCTCCGAAGAGCTTGACGATTCTCCATTTCAGGAGGTAGCTGGCCGTGGCGACGGCGACGATACGGAAGACGAAGGCACCAACAAGTCCGTAAGTCAGAGCCCGCTTCTGCAGTGGCTTGGGAACTCGCTTGGCCAGCAATCCCAGCACGAGCGCGTTGTCGATCGAAAGCATGCCCTCAAGCAGCACGAGCAGTGAGATGACCACGAGGTCGTGACTATTGAAGGTCTGCCCCCAAATTCCAAGGGAGACGTCAGCGGCGGCCAGTAAACCTGACATTGTTCAATTCCACCCGTTTCACACAGCCTGACAACAGTCGCCCTGATGAATCTTCGGCGACACCCTGAAAAGCCTTTTTCAGGAACTGTGAAGACTACCAGGGACAACCCGGAACTGCCAATTCCGAAGGCACTCAGACCGCATCGATTTTCGAGATTGGTCGGGATTTTGCGTCTGGTGGCTGTCGTCATCGTTCAGATTTCAAAGGATCCCCCCGGAAAGTCTCTCGTGTGACCTGTGGAAAAACACGCTTTTGCCTTAGTTTGTCGAAGCCGGTTTGCTGTCTCAGGTGTGTCATCGGTTCGGCTTTTCCGAATTGCTCACTATAATCTCCCAGAGTGTCGGTGGCTGCGTATCGAGCAGTGTGGTCAGCGGGATGTTGCTTCGAAAACCCATCAGCGGCCGTTTCCTCCCGGGGCCAGCATTGCTCAAATTGTGATACCGACAGATCTCATTCGTTTTGATCCGTGACAGGAGTTCTTAAATGACGCGTTCATTCGGAAATACAGTGGCAGATTCTCTGGATCTTTGCCTGGGGTACACGGAGCGTTTGCTGAAGGACGTGACGCCGGCAAATTTCGCCCGCTTTGCCAGTCCCGGCGGGCAGGTTGTTGAGTCCAATCATGCCGCGTTTGTGCTCGGTCACCTTGCCCTGTACGCACCACGAATCCTCAGAGACCTCGGACATACCCCCAATATGATCCCCGCAGCCTTTGAGGCGGTGTTCTCCAAGGACGCCAAATGTGCGGACGATCCGAGCGGGCAGTTGTACCCGTCAATGGAATCTGTTTGTGCGGTGTATTACGAAGGGTACCGAGCGGCGAGTGCAGCGCTGCGAGCAGCACCGGACACCGTTTTTCAGCAACCTAATCCCAATCCGGGTCGTCTGGCCGAACTGTTTCCGTCGCTTGGTTCCATGCATGCGTTTTATTGCGGTGGTCACATGATGATGCATCTCGGTCAGGTCAGCGCATGGCGCAGAATGATCGGGCTGGGAGCAGCCTGATCGTTCAGGAATTCACGGGATCACTGAGGGGCAGCTTCCGGATTTGATTTCACCCCCGGGTCTGCGGTGCCAATCACACGAGCCGAGCACCGCCAGCGACCATGGAGCGTGATTCAACCGGGATGATCTGCGACAGGCCAGCGTTTCTGTTCGACAGGAAGTTTCATGAGGTTTGCGTTCATCGGGACCAATTCCCAGGCATGGCCACTGCTCGACGCAGTCTACCGGTCTGAGCGGCATTCGCTGGCAACCAGCCTGATCGAGGGCGATTTGCGGCAGCAGCTTGCTGAAGCCGCAATTTCCGTTCGGCTGGCAGACAACGCGGAAGATATCGTGGCTGGCCAGGGGGCTGAGATCATCGTTCTGGCGCTGGAGGATCTCGACGAGATCCTGCGGCTGTCTCGAATTGCGAGTCAGAGCGGGCGTCCGATCGTGGTCATTCTGCCTTCGCTGACGGCATCGCCTGCTTTGTCCTTCGAATTGCAACTGCTGCTGGATGAAGCCGGCACTGCGATTCTTCCGGTCACTGGGCGCTGGCGGCTGAATGATCTGGCGGCTGATCGTCTGAACCTGGGATTGTCCGCTCCGGATATCCATCAGGTCAGCCTGGAATTGCCGCTGCTGGATTCGACGGAGCGACATTTGTTGCAGGCTGTCCGCGAAGGGCTTGACATTCTCACGGCGACCGGTTTTCGATATTCGCAGGTGACATGTCTCGATGCCGCATCGCCCGATGGCACACTGCTGTCACGACTGATCACGTTGAATTCACAGCCGGAAGCAGAAACTCGACTGCCACCGGCCTCGTTGACGCTGCGACCTGCCCGATTTGCTGCGGAACCCACACTCAGGGTTGTGACAAGTGCCGGCGAAGCGATGTCCATGACGGTCACAGCTCCCAACTGGCTGTCTCGAATTGAAGTCTTCAGTCAACAACACGCCCTCTGCTCCGTCGCTCTGGATGATTGTTCCGCAACGCTCGAGTTGGCAGAGGCGGTGGCCAAGTCCATTCGCCGTCGGCGGACTGTGGACGTGCATTTTGACGCGGGTACGGAGCGGAGTGTTTTCAAAAGTCAGATGACGGCAATCGGTTGCGGCGTCCTGTCGTGGCTGATGTTGGGCATGGTGGCCTATTTGATTGCCGGCCAGTTGCTGACACTGCCGGACTGGGTCTGGTATACCGCTCGGATCCTGTGGATGCTGCCGTTAGTTCTGTTTCTTGCCGCACAAATGCTGCTGCCACTGACCCGCGATCGCGGAGCCGAGGGGCGAAGAACTCAACGCGGGTGAGCGTGCCCGTGCTACTGTGCATTGGCTGCACCGGCAGACGCATCGCGATCAGTCCAAAGGCGTGATGAGGCCGATGGAACGACTATTTATGAAGAGCCCCGTGACAGGTTGTGCGAGCGTTCTTTGCGCGGGATTACCTGCGAGGTTCAATGGCAGGAAATGCGGTTGATGCAGAAACGCCGCTCAGGATGGAGGCGTGTTTGAGGTCACACAGCATCAATCGCGGTGAACGGGTTGCACCGTGCGCCTTTTCAGACTTCGCTCAGGCGTTCTGTTGCATCACCAAACCGGTCCTGATGAATTCCAAATTTGTCCAGAAGTGACAGGAACAGGCTGCACATACGGCGATTGGGCTTGTCCAGATAGTTGAGCACCCGTCCGGTTTCCAGTTTGCCACCCCCTTTGCCGACGATGACGACAGGCAGTTTGGTGGCATCATGACTGCCGGTCAGCATGCTGCTGCAGTACATCAGCATTGAGTTGTCGAGCGCTGTGCGTTCACCTTCCTGAATGGCATCCAGCTTGTCAGCGATGTAAGCCAGTTGCTGGATGAAGAACTGATTGACCTTCAGCCAGTCTTCAGATTCCTGGTGAGACAGGAGGTGGTGGATCATGTAGTCCACACCGAGGTTAGGGAATCTCAATGACGAGTGGTCATTGTTCAGTTTCAGTGTGCAGATTCGGGTAGAATCTGTCTGGAAGGCGAGGACCAGGATGTCGCACATCAGCCGCATGTGTTCGGCGATGTCCTGAGGCACACCGTCGGCAGGGCGTGGAATATTGGGTTTGTCCAGGGATGGCTTCCAACCCTGAAATTCACCCCGTTCACCGGCCCTTGCGATTCGCTGTTCGACTTCGCGAACTGAATTCAGGTATTCGTCCAGTTTCTGCTGATCGCGTCGGCTGATTGAACGCCGCAGGTCGCCGGCGTCCTGAAGGACGGCGTCCAGAACACTTTTGTCGGCTTTGGAGGCATCGTCACGGAAGAGTCGATCGAAGGCCAGTGCGGGAAAGACCTCAAGCGGCGTGGGAGTTGTGGGGGAACTCCAGGAAATGTGGCTGCTGTACAGCATGGAGTAGTTTTTGTGGACGGACGGATTGGCTTTTTCGCAGCCCAGCACGAGGCTGGGAACGCGAGTTGTCTGCCCGTATTGCTGGGCGAGCAGCTGGTCGATGCTGGTACCGCTGCGAATGCCACCGCCTGCTTCCAGAGGGGCTCCACTGAGGAGATTTCCGGTCTGCGAGCTGTGAATATTTCCCTTGAGGGCTTCTTCGTTGAAAAGTCCCTGCACGAAGAGCAGTTTTTCGCGGTGTGCGTTCAGGGGCTCGAGAACTCTGCCCAGTTCCATGTCGCGCCCGGCGCCTTTAGCCCACCAGTGATCCTTGTGGAAGCCGTTGCCTGAAAACAGGACGGCAAAGCGGGTTGGAGCATCGCCACTGACGGCGGTTGTGCCAGCTTCCTGTCCCCAGACCTTGAGTGATTCCATCCACGGCAATGCCATGGAAACGCCAAGTCCTCGCAGTGTGGTTCGCCGGGTCGTCAGGAAGGCGCTCATGCGTGAAACTCCTTGCGAGCTTTGTGTGGAATTCAGGGGGCGGAATGGCAGGAAGAATAATGAGAGCTTACCGTGGATGCTGAGATAAAGCATCGGAAACCCGATCACATCACCGACCGGAGGCGAAATTCTACGCTGAAAAAGGCAACTCTACCAGTTTTACGTCGCGGTTTTGTGCCCTCGTCTGCCGCACGCGTACGACTCTGAGGGCGCAGTGGTCGCGACAGGAGACTCGGCCTGCACCCGTGTTTCGGACGTGTCCGGAGTCGAAAAGTGGGCTCCGGGTTGGGGAAGTCAGCTATCAGGTAATCCGTTGAAGGGACCGACTTTGATCCTGCCGACGGACGGTCGTGCTTTCCGGGAATTGTTCCGGAGACTGCCGCACCGAGTGCGAAGAGAATTATCAAGGATGGTTTGGTTTTTCCCTTCCGCGATTTTACCGGGTGGTGTTTTCACGCTGGTTGACGGTTCAGAGGGCTCATAGACTACATGCGAAAGCTCCCTTCAGGCTGCTGACCTGCTCCGAACAGCCACCCCCGTATCTGCTCTGCAACAGAATTCGACCGCTATGACTGAAACCAGGACGATTCGAGTTGAGGCCCTGACGCGAGTTGAGGGAGAAGGGGGACTTGTTGTTCGTCTGAACGGCAGGTGTGTGGAAGACGTTCAGTTATCGATTTATGAGCCGCCCCGATTTTTCGAAGGTTTTCTGCGAGGCAGGCCAATCGAAGAAGTGCCGGATATTACGGCGCGGATTTGTGGCATCTGTCCAGTGGCTTATCAGATGACGGCAGTGCACGCGTTGGAGAAGCCGCTTGGAGTCACGGTGACACCTGAAATTCGGGAATTGCGCAGATTGCTCTACTGCGGTGAATGGATTGAAAGCCATGGGCTGCACATGCATCTGCTGCAGGCTCCCGATTTCTTCGGGGTTGCCAGTGGGATCGAACTGGCGGGGCGTTTTCCGACAGAGGTCACTCGCGGGCTGACCCTGAAAAAGTACGGAAACACGCTGCTGGAAATTCTTGGTGGTCGCGCTATTCATCCGGTCAACGTGGCGATCGGTGGCTTCTATCGGTCGCCGTCAAAAGACGCACTGCAGCGGCTGATTCCATCATTTGAATGGGGGCTGGCTGCAGCCGTTGAAGCGACTCGCTGGGTCGCGGGGTTTGACTTTCCCGAGTTCTCCGCGGAGCGAGAACTGGTGGCTCTGCAGCATCCCGACGAATACCCGATGAACGAAGGTGATATGGTCAGTTCACGCGGCCTGCATATTCCGGTAGATCAATTCAAGGAGACATTTCATGAACACCACGTCGCTCACAGTACGGCATTGCATGCGCTGCGATCGGCGGATCAGGGGAGTTATCAGGTCGGTCCGCTGGCTCGTGTGAGTCTCAATCGTGATCGTCTGAGTGAGTCAGCGCGGCGCGTCGCGGATGAAATCGGGTTTGAAACACCTTGTTACAATCCCTTTATGGCGATTATCGCGCGAGGACTGGAGTTGATTCATGCCTTCGAGGAAGGTTTGCAGATCCTGCGACGCTATCAGCCACTCAAGCTCTCGCGGATGTCCTATCGTCATCAGCCGGGTTCCGGGTGTGCAGCGACTGAAGCTCCGCGGGGACTGATTTTTCATCGCTACGAAATGAATGAGGCGGGGCAGGTCCTGACTGCGGAAATCATTCCGCCAACATCGCAGAATCAGCGTCAGATTGAATTGGACCTGATGCGGTGGATTCCGTCGATTCTGGTCGATGATGAGCAGAAAGTTGCTGATGACTGCGAACGCCTGATTCGTTCCTATGACCCCTGCATCAGTTGCTCAACGCATTTTCTGAGGCTGCAGTTGGTTCGATCACCTGCGAAAGAGGCAGCAATCCGTATTCCGGATCCGACATCGGTGACGCCGGCAGTCTTCCCGAATGTGGGGGAACCTTCGAGTTCAGAGCGAATTACCACTTCGATTCAACGGAGTGACGGGTGAAGACAGCGTCTGAACGGTTGGTCGTGGGTATCGGAAGTTCCCATGGTGATGATCAGGCGGGCTGGCTGGTGGCCGATCTGTTGCAGCAACGACTGGAACGCGGAGAAGTCGTGTTATCGGGATGCCGGGTCAGAAAAGCAGCGGTTCCCCTGGACCTGCTGCACTGGCTGGATGGCGTGTCCGAATTGATTATCTGCGACGCATGTGTTGCTGAAAATCCTGATGCCACTGTACAGAAATTGACACTGACCGATGGTGACGATGGTCAGCTACTGGAAGACC
>JALQWE010000781.1 GCA_023258825.1 Planctomycetaceae bacterium
GCCCTGAGACCGTATCTCACTTTCAAACATTTTTGGCATAGTTAATTGCCAAAAATGAATCGGCGGGTACGATCCCTCCGAACAGAGCCCATTTCAGAGCATTTTCGCCGGTGCGTTGCAAAACGGGACGGCAAAAAGATCGCAGTGCCCCTTCAAGGGCTGCGAAGACGCGGCTCAGGCACTGTTGGCTTGTACACTTACAGAGGTGTTGATTTGGTTCCGGTGGACTCAAGAGATCGCGAGATTCTGGAACATTTGCACCGCAATGGCGGAGCGGATGTGCAGTCGCTCTGCGATGTGCTCGGAGTGACTCGGACAGCCGTTCGTCAGCGAATTTCCCGCCTGGAAATGCTTGGCTTGATTGCTGCGGACCTGCAGGGGCAAACGCGGGGTCGTCCCCGCAACCTCTACCGCGTCACGGCAGAAGGCCTGCATTCCCTTGGTGAAAACTACCGTCAATTGGCGGTCGTGTTCTGGGAAGCCATCACGGGACTTCAGGACGAAAACGTTCGCAACCTGCTGCTCAGTCGTATCCGCGATGTCCTGGCGGATCGATTTCGGCGGCAACTGACTGAGGGCGGGTCGATTGATGATCGACTGGATCAGTTGGCCAGCGAGATGAAGTCCAGTGGCTTCAATATCGAATCGCAGCATCTGGGGGGATTGCGCATTCTGCGTGAGACTTCCTGTCCGTTTCCGATGCTGGCCGATGTGGACGAGTCGATTTGTCAGGTGGAACGCGAGGTGCTGGAGCAGGTGCTGGGGGCTCCGGTGCAGGTGCGGTCACGGTGCCGGGACGGGCATGGTTGCTGCGAATTTGAGGTCCTGCACAGTCCACAGGGGTGATTTTGATTGCTCCGGGAACTGCGTCAGGACAGAGAAACAGAAACAGCGCCAGACTTCGGAAAGTTTTTGCTGTGATTGCAAGACTTCCCGGGACTGGTACAGTGCGGATTGCGCTTCCTGTGGCTGTGGCAGGCCAAAGGTTTCAGTCAGTGCAATCCGTTGTGATCTTCAAAGGAAAATCAGGCTATGACATGGATTGAAGGGCGTTTCGAAGAGAATGTGATCACCACAACACTCGAACAGGCGTTGAACTGGGGTCAGCAGTCCAGCATCTGGCCGAT
The DNA here is from genome assembly GCA_023258825.1 of Planctomycetaceae bacterium. Taxonomy (GTDB): domain Bacteria; phylum Planctomycetota; class Planctomycetia; order Planctomycetales; family Planctomycetaceae; genus SXXK01. The sequence goes on from JALQWE010000781.1 coordinate 1,128, forward strand.
GACCTTCGGTTTGGCGTGCTGTGCGATCGAGATGATGGCCACGGGTGCCAGCAAGTACGACATCGACCGTTTTGGGGCTGGTGCCTTCCGTGCCACTCCGCGGCAGGCCGACCTGATGATCGTCGCCGGCACGGTAACCCACAAGATGGCCAGCCGCGTTCGTCGGTTGTACGAGCAGATGCCGGATCCGAAGTATGTGATCGCGATGGGCGCCTGCACTGTCGGCGGTGGACCGTACTTCAAACACGGTTATCACGTGGTCAAGGGTGTGGACCTTGTGGTGCCGGTGGACGTGTACGTCCCCGGATGTCCTCCGCGTCCGGAAGCACTCCTTGAAGGCTTGATGCGGATTCAGGACAAGATCAAGGCCCGCAAGGTCACTCGCGGAGATGCCTCACTGCCGGTTCCTCACCACTCCGGCTTTTCGGCGCTCAACGTCTGATCTGGCACGGGCTGGGCAAAATTAAGAGTCTCAGTTTTGCGTCCAGTCTGGGCGGCGGTTCCAGGTCGTTTGTAAGTATTCGATCGCTGGAGTTGGAATTGATCGGACAAGAACCAGCCGGATCGCGGTGCACAGGATGCAGCGAGGGACGGTGAACTGAGTTGTAGAACGAACAAAGGTACCTCGACAGAACAAGGCGGGGATGCCGAAATTGAGCGGCTCATCAATGTGCCACCAGTGATGGGACGTTCGAAAGCTCGCCAGAGCCAGTCGCTCGGGTGATGCGGTGTTAAAGAAAACAAGCGGGTGCCTGCACGAAACGGACGCGCGGCATCGCCAGGTTCAGACGGACAAGAGAAATTCGGCCTAAGTTGGCTTCCGGTCTCCCGTGGTTTCACGGGGCTGGCGGCGATGGAGGTCGTAGAAATTTCGGTTGTCTGGGGTCTGGGCAGAGTACTGACTGAAGCATGAACGCAGGATTTCCGCCTTTGGTTAAGAGGGCGGTGATTTCATTACAGGAAGCAGCGGGGTTATGAAGAGTTTGTTGAAGATCACGGATC
>JALQWE010000782.1 GCA_023258825.1 Planctomycetaceae bacterium
CTGAGGTTGTGGAGTTTTACACTCGTGGAGCAGACTTTCGTCATGCCAACGTGCAGAATCTTGCACCGGACGTCAGTGGGATCGGGAACCTTCAGGCGAATCCAGCAGCCATCGCGGCTGTGGTGGAATTCATGGAGCACCTGACTGACCAGCGTGTGAAGTACCAGAAGGCGCCGTTCGACCATCCGGAACTGGTGCTTCCTGATGGCCACGGCGATGTGGAGAGTCACGTAGCTCTGGACAGACTGTTTTTGTTGCCGGCGACAGGCCGCAATGGCGGAGCAGCTTTGAAGACCTTTGTGGAGGCTCTTGAAAGCGGCCCGGGTTTGCAGCCCTTGTCAGTGACTCCAGCAACAGCACCAGCGGTTGCTGCACCTGTCGAGCCGGCCGCGGCACCTCCGGCAGTTGAAGCTCCTGGGGTCGTATCCGCGACGGACGTTGCAGAAATAGTTGATCTGCCAGTCACGCCCTGAGCGTTCCTTTAGTATTCGGTTGTTCCGGCAGTAATACTGTTGGTGCAACGAATCTGGCACTGTTGTCCCTGAACCGATTGAGTTGTGCACGGATCAAACCGTCTGCATCAACCCTCTCGGGCGGGGCGCTGTTAACGATCTGAGAGGCCAGCAGCCTGCTGCTGGCCTCTCGGTGTTTCTACCGGATACTGCTGAATCAGATTCAGCAGTACGTCCTCGAACTGGGCCCATGCGGCATCGGCGGTTAATTCAGCAGGGATCGCCAGTGTGATGATCTGTGTTTTTGTCAGCGAGGCCAGATAGAATTCCAGCGTGCCCTCATTGATATCCTCTGGAAACGCAAACTGCTTCAGCTCGGCGGCTTCCGCGACCTGCTGTACCAGCTGCCGGCAGCTTTTGTCTGAACCGATGGCGGCGCGTTTTCCGGGAATCGTTCGCAGGTGGATGACTCGCTGCGGCTTCTGATCCGCCAGCATGTTCAGCAGAAAAGCAACTTCTGGAATGCCGGCCGATGTGTCCGTTCCACCGATGGTCGGAAACCCGCGATTCACATTGTCGCCATTTCCATTCACTGGCTTCAGAATGGCCTGTCCGTCCGGATTGAGTGTTCGCAGAAGAGTTGTGCGGAATCCTCCGAGGATCAGGCTGTTCTCGTTCAGGTGAGCGGCCAGTCGCTCTGTCAGTTGAATCGCGGCTGGTTCGTGACCGACAGCGCTTCCAATGATCAGTGTGTGAAAGCCTTCCTCTCCACTGGTTGCTACTTGAAATGGCCGTCCTCCGGCAGTTTTTCCAACGGTTGTCCAGAGCAGGGCACCTGGTGGCTTCATCGCGAACTGCAGGGGCCCCGAACTCGGGCTGACGGCTGGATCTCCGGGAGGCTTCAGGGTGGCGAGTGGAGTGTCTGTGCGGGTTCCGGCATCGGCCTGCGCCAACTGCGGGGTATCGATGGCCGATGTTTCCGGCATGTCTGGGGTTGTCGCAGGTGTATCCGCAGTGACTGGAACTTCAGGACTGCCTGCGGCTGTGGTCACGGGAGTTGTGTTCGTGGCACTGGTCGGAATTGGTGGTGTGCTGTCGGCAGCAGGTGATGCCGAGCCCGTCTGCTTCGCTGAGTCCTGGGAAAGTGCAGACTTGGTGTCTTCGATGGACGTGGCGGCTGTCGGTGATGCTTCCGGGGGCTGCGCCATGTCAGTGGCCGAGACTGCTGCGGGAAGTTCTTCCGGGGCAATAGAGTTGCTGTTCGCGATCCCGACCTCGGGGTTGGTAGACGGCACACCTTCGGCAGCGGCGACCTGAGCAGGAACAGAAACAGTCGTAGGCAGATCGAAATCCGGAACTTCCCCTGATTCACGAACGCCTTCCGCGGTCCGGTCCCCCGACTTCAGCGCCGCAAGTTCCGCCGTTGTGAGGTTCCCTGCGGGAAACGTCTGTGGCAATGACTGACAACCGCAGAAGGCCGACAGCAGCAGAGTAGCGCAGCAGACAGCGGAACAATTCTGAGCTGTGTGGCGAAGCAACGATGTCATGGAAGACTCCGTGGGGATGGAGGCAGGACGACGGGTCAGTGTAGAAAAGAGCGATATGTGGAGGTTCGGAGTGAAATTCCGCGGGACACTCCTGCACCAGCGGTCAGCATCACTCCCGTTAGATGCTGTT
>JALQWE010000783.1 GCA_023258825.1 Planctomycetaceae bacterium
GCTGTTGCTGAGCGCCGTGTGGCAGCAGAGTTCTCTGGATGACAGCTCCGGCATCCGCCAGCCCACAGAGGATAGTCTTTTCCGGGGCTTTGCTCGCAGGCGTCTGAGTGCTGAAGAAATCCGCGATGCTATTCTGGCGGTCACGGGGGAACTTGACCGAACTCCCGGCGAATCGCACCCGTTCCCTTCTCCAGTGTCCTGGGGCTACTCTCAGCATGGCCCATTCTCGGCCGTCTACGACACCAAACGCCGCAGCGTGTATCTGATGACCCAACGCCTGAAACGCCATCCGTTTCTGGCCTTGTTTGATGGCGCCGATCCGAATTCCTCGACCGCGCTGCGTGCCGGGACCACGGTGCCAACGCAGGCCTTGTTCTTTCTGAATGATCCCCTGATTCATACGGCTGCCAAGAACTGGGCGGACAGGCTTCATCAGCCGGAGTTGTCGCTTCCCCGGCAGATTGAGCTGGCATGGCAGACGGCATTCAATCGTGCCCCCGAAGCTCAGGAGTTGCAGGAAGCCCTGACGTTCCTCACGGAATACAACGCTCAAACCGGTCAGATAGCGACAGCAGACCAGCAACGCACCGCCTTTTCAGCACTGCTAAGAACGCTGCTTGGCAGTAACGAATTCCTCCACGTTGACTAGACCTCCCCGATCACGGCTGTCTCAGCCCACTTCAGCTCTCCGCAAGGCACAGGGAACTACTCCCATGAAGAATCCGGATTTTAGGCCACAAAGCCGTCGCAACATGCTGCGATCAATGGTCGTTGGTTCCTCCCTGTTCCCGGCACTCGTGGCCGAACTGTCCGCTGCAGAAGGAAGTTCATCGACCGAGAACCCGCTAACGCCGAAGATGCCGCATTTTCCTGCGAAGGCAAAACGCATCATCTTCCTGTACATGAGCGGTGGTGTTTCGCATGTTGATTCGTGGGATCCCAAACCAGCGCTGATTGCTGACGCCGGCAAGACCGTACCGATCAACGAGTTTCAGGGGCGCAAAGGCAGCTTCAACATGTTCCTGAAACCACCACAGTGGAAATTCAGGCCGCATGGACAGTCGGGGACCGAAGTCAGTGACCTGTTTCCGCACATGGCGGAGTGTGTCGACGACCTGTGTGTCATTCGCTCCATGAAATCCGACCACACCAATCACTACGAAGCCACGCTGGGAATTCACACGGGGTCGTTTACCTTCGCTCGCCCCAGCCTTGGAGCATGGCTCAGTTACGGACTGGGAACTGTCAACCAGAATCTTCCGTCCTTCATCGTCATTGCCCCGCAGTCGCCTTATGCAGGTGGTCAGGTCTGGGGAAGCGACTTTCTGCCGGGAGCCCATCAGGGAACGCTTGTTGTCCCTGGTCCGGAACCTGTGGCCAACATTCAGCGCCGATCTGCCACGGCAGAACTTCAGGAACTGGAACTGGGACTTCTGGCAAAAATGAATCGGCGTCATCAGACGCCACGGGCCACCGACCCTCAGCTGGCCGCTCGAATTCAGTCCTTTGAAACGGCCTTCGGCATGCAGTCCGCAATGCCCGAGGTCTTTGATCTTTCCGACGAAACGGAAGCAACGCTGAAGATGTACGGACTTGAACCCGGCAGTACCCGGGGATTTGCGTGGCAATGCCTGATCGCCAGACGACTGGCCGAACGCGGCGTGCGATTTGTGGAACTGATCGATGTGGGATCTTCAGGGAACTGGGACGCTCACGGCGACATGATGACTCACGTGCCACTGGCACAAAATGTCGATCGCCCCATCGCCGGGATGCTGCGGGACCTGCGTCAGCGTGGACTCCTGGATGATACGCTTGTGGTCTGGACGACCGAATTTGGCCGGACACCCTTCAATGCCGCGCAAGGCGCAGCCGGGCGCGAGCATCACCACTGGGTCTTCTCCTCATGGCTGGCAGGTGCCGGCGTTCGCCCCGGTATGACATGGGGCGAATCGGACGAATACGGGATCGACGTCGGTCGCGACGCCGTTCATGTGCATGACTTTCACGCGACAATCCTGCACCTGATGGGCATCGATCATACGCGACTCACATGGCGACACTCCGGACGCGACTTCCGACTGACGGACGTTCACGGAAATATTATTCAGCCGATTCTTTCATAAAA
>JALQWE010000784.1 GCA_023258825.1 Planctomycetaceae bacterium
CAGCAGATACGCGATCGCCGCACTGTCCGGGCGACACTGACCAATGCTCAATACCGTTTTCTGACCCATGATTTTCCCCCTTAACCCGCGTGGTTCTGAACTCGTTGTGCCGACACCACAACACGCCACACTGCTTCCGTATGTGCCGAGCTGCTTCTCGCCGGCCTGATCGCCGAGCCCCAGCGTTGCTGGCCAACCCCGCAACCGACCTGCCTAATAGAGTAGCAGGTCCGGGGCGTCGGCTGAACCGAGCGGCCACGCACCCAAAGAGCCAGGAAAATCACTACGCTCGCTCCGGAAACCCGCCCGGGATGTTCCGAAATCTCCAGCATGTCTGCGGATCAGCTATCCTCCTTGAGCCAACGGAAAACGTCGACATCTCCCAGCTACGATCCTCCGCGGCGATTTGCAGGTGAATGTTCTGTGCGGACCGTCTACCATACGTGTCAGGCGGTCGCGTGGATGGCAGGTCGTCCATGCTCTCCCACGAACCGGGCGTCCACCCGTGACGTGCTTCTGCCCCACCTCGCCCCCCACCTTTTGAACCTGATCAGGATCTCTCACATGTCCATGACACTCCCGTCACTGCACCCGGACACATTGGCGCAGCTGAACAGTCCGGCTTACGTGATTTTTCGCGATCGGCTGCTGCAGAATCTGGATTCGATGATTCGAGTGGCAAAGCAGCCGAGCCGATTGCGTCCCCACTGCAAGACTCACAAGATGGATCGGATCATTCGTCTGTGGGTTGAACGCGGCGTGACCAAACATAAGGCCGCGACGATTGCCGAATGTGAAATGTGTGCCGCCGCCGGGGCCACCGATGTTCTGTTTGCCTACAACCCGGTGGGACCAAACATCGCGCGGATGGTCGCACTGGCAAAGACGTTCCCCGGTTGTCGCTTCACCGCGACGACGGACCACGAACAGCCGCTGCGGGCTCTGTCCGCGGCAGCGGCCGCCGCGGGTGTCACCATCGGGATCATGCTGGACGTGAATGTTGGCATGGACCGCACCGGTATCACTCCGGAAACCCCTGGCGCTGCCGAACTGTATCACCTTGTGAAATCTCTTCCCGGACTGGTACAGGCCGGGTTCCAGGTGTACGACGGACATCAGCGGCAGACGGATCTGATGGAACGTCGCGTGGCAGTGGCCGAACAATGGCCGCGAGTCCTGAAGCTGCGGTCCGCCGTTGAGTCTCTCGGGTCATCAGTCCCTGCGTTCGCCTGCGGTGGCACTCCGACTTTCCCGTGTTACGCCGCGATGTCTGATCCGGCAATTGAACTGTGTCCAGGGACATCGGTGCTCAGTGATTCCGGCTACGGCAATCATTTTCCAGACCTGCCATTCAGTCCGGCCGCCGCCCTTGTCACCCGCGTCGTGAGCCGTCCAGGCCCGAACCGTATGACACTGGATCTGGGCAACAAGGCGGTCGCCGCTGATCCTCCGAAAGGCGCCCGCGTCTTCTTTCCGGATCTGCCGGAAGCGGTCCAGGACATTCACAGCGAAGAACATCTGGTGCTGGTGACTCCCGACGCCCAGCGCTACCAGCCGGGTGATGTGCTGCTGGCAGTTCCGGTGCATGTCTGCCCCACCAGTGCTCTTTATGATCGCGTCGCTGTTGTGGATGATGGACGAGTGACCGAGTACTGGGACGTCACCAGCCGTAACCGCAGGATCACCATCTGAACTGGTCGTTGTTTTGAACTGGTCGTTATAGAGAAGAGAACGTCACGGCGAATCAGCGTAAGCCGGGCCGGCAGACAACACAGACAGCAGACAAGCCTGTCCCCGCTGTCCCTCGTTCCCTGTCCCTCGCCCCTATCCCCTCGTTTCTCGTTCCTACTCCCTACTCCCTGACACAAAGGCAAGACTGATGAAAGAGATCAAGGGCACCTGTCCGCTGAGTCGGGAGCAGGTGGTTGGTCAGTACTTCCTCGAACATCGCGCCAAGCTGCTGGACGTGGCTGCGTTTCTGGATCGACTGGACCGTGCAACACCGACTGGCAGCCCGGATTTTCGCGAACTCGCGCTGCGTCAGGCCCTGTCGATTCTCGCAGATGACGCCCCACAGCGTACGGCGAGGATTCTGGACCTGTTCAGTGACAGCAGTGCAGATATTCCG
>JALQWE010000785.1 GCA_023258825.1 Planctomycetaceae bacterium
GACGTCACACACGTACGACCACGGCACTGGCCTGACCCATCCGCGTGACACTCGTTTTCAGGAACACTCCGTTCGCCGCTTTTGCAGATTCCCCAAACACGACGTTCAACGGCGCTTCACTGTCCGCTGTGGAATAATTCAGTGTTCTGGGAATCAATCCCTGCTGCAATCCCAGAAGTGACGCAGCCAGCTCAATCAACGATGAACCACTGCCCGCACTGCCCGTGTAACTTTTGATCGCCGTGACCGGAACTTTATCCGCTGCCGAACCCAGCAGACGACGCAATCCCGTCGCCTCAAACCGATCCCGCTCCAGATGCCCGGATCCACACGCATTGATGTGCCCAAGATCCGCTGCCGAAATCCCCGCACGGTCCAACGCTGCCTGACTGGCCAATTGAATAGCCGTCGCTTCGTCCGCAACCCCGTCACGTCCTGAAACCGAACTGGCTCCACACCCCAGAATCGTCCCCAGGATCTTTGCCCCACGCGATTCCGCGTGCTCACGAGATTCCAGGATCAGACTGCAGGCCGCCTCAGCCAGAGCCTCGCCCCGACGATCGCGGTCAAACGGCCGCAACCGCTGCTCCGCAGGACCATCCGCCAGCACATCCATCCTCGCGAAATGACAGGCCTTCACGGTGTGCATCCGCGTCCCCGTGACACCCGCCACCATGACGTCTGCCCGATTCCGTCGAATCGCATTGCACGCCTCACCAATCACCAGGCCACCCGACGCCTCGTCGTGCGTGATCGAGTTGTTCGGGCCATGGGCTTCCAGCGCAATCCCAATGTGACAGCCCGGCATGTTCGGCAAATACTTCAACAGCCACAGCGGCTCAAGGCCACCCATGCCCACTTCACCCCATTGGTCGTAATCAAATGCCAGGTTGCCCGTGCGATTGGTCCGACATCGCATCGCCCCGTCCTGCAGAACATCCGGCGGACTGGACATCAGATTCGCGCCAAAATCGCAACCAATCCGATCCGGAGCCACACTGCCCGTCTTCAACCCAGCATCTTCCATCGCCTGCAATGCCGACGCGACACCCATCTGGATCTCGCGACACATCACCTTCAGACTCTTCCGCAGACTCTTCAGATGCTCCTTCTTCGCCGTCTCGTCGTTAAAGTCGCTCACTTCACCGACAATACAGCCCGGCGCCGCAACCCACGAACTCAGCTGCACAGGCTTTAACCCGCACCGCCCTTCCGTGATCCCGGACCAGAACGAAGACCGACCAATTCCAATCGGCGAAATGATGCCCAAACCCGTTATGACAACATCGCGCGGTGATTCAACGGCCATGAAAAACACTCACCTCAACACAAAGCCCAGATAATGCCGGCAGGCGGAGCTCTTTCCGCTGCCGAAGTTTTACTCCACTCTCTCTGCACATCACTCAGCAACACTGCGCCGCACGACACTTCCACGCGTCGCCAGCACTGAGCACCACTGAAGAATCTTCCACAGAAAGTCTTCCGCCTCGCCATCAGCCCACGTCGCACTGCAACTGCCAACCCACCAGACAGTGGACCAGCCCTTGCCACACCCGCGCAGCTCAGGCGCCGCAGAAAGGAATCACACCGTCATCCGGACCAGTGTTTTCCAGCCCCGCATTTTAACACGTTGCACCGGGCTTTACTGCGCTGCCCCTGGAATTTGGTAAAAGTGATTCCGATCACGGCGGATTTTCTGGCCTTCTCCAAAACACAGTCACCGTCTGCCAATCAACCGCTTCTCATCGGTTTTCCCGACATCACCATGCCCTAAATACCTGCAAATTCTCAGTTTACGCCGCATTCAGCGTCGGAAAAACCGTTAACGACCCCGCCAATCCCTCACCACACACCCCCAATAGCCCAATCCCACCCGTCCACAAAACCATTTCCCGGAATACCCTGATACCCCCCTGAAATCACCACTTCCTGCCCCAGCTGCCCCCGCCACTAACCCTGCTCGGTCCGAAACACAGCTCCCCCCAGCAGCCCGTACCCGTTCACAAACGCACGCCCATCCACCGCCTTCCGACCGTCCGGCTGAATCCGCAGAATCTCCAGCCAGCCATCACCCGCCCGCACATACGGCCGCCCCTGGGACACTCGCACGTCCCCAATTGCCGC
>JALQWE010000786.1 GCA_023258825.1 Planctomycetaceae bacterium
AGCTACGGGCGGAGCAGCAACGAGTTCGCCGCGAGGCATGGAGGGCTGAACAACAGCGACTGCGGGCCAATCGCCGCGAGGATCAACTGGCCAGAGACATTCGCTATCTGGGACGGGGTGTGTCCGGGCGTTTGAATGACCGACACAGTGAGGTGGAAAAACTGCGTGAAATGGGCCTGCCGTTTCTGGAAACACCCGCAGATGTGGCCAGGGCCCTGGAGCTGACGATTCCGCAACTGCGAGGTTTGGCGTTTCATGCGGAAATCACTCGACGGTGCCACTACGTGCAGTTTGGTGTGCCAAAGAAAAATGGCGGCATGCGATTACTGAGCGCACCTCATCGCCGGCTTGCTCGAGTACAGCAGTGGATTCGTGAACAGATTCTTGACCGGCTTCCGGTCACTGCTGAGGCGCACGGGTTTGTTCCCGAAAGAAGCATTCTGACGAACGCCAGTTGTCACTGTGGTCAGGAATTCGTGCTGAATCTGGATCTGGAAGATTTTTTCCCGTCCATCACCTTTCCCCGTGTCCGTGCTGTTCTGACATCGGCTGGATATTCGCCAGCGGTTGCCACCATCATTGCGCTGCTGTGCACTGAATGTCCTCGTCAGAAGATGGAACTCTCCGGGCAGATTCTGTGGGTGGCCACCGGGCCTCGAGGGTTGCCACAGGGGGCCTGCACCAGTCCGGCATTGTCCAATCAGGTGTGTCGTCGTCTGGACCGTCGGCTGGCTGGCCTTGCCGGGACACATGGCATCCGGTACTCCCGCTATGCCGACGATCTGACGTTTTCCGGGGGAGCAGAATTGCAGCCACGACTGGGCTGGCTGATCGCCCGGGTGAGGCACATTGCTGAGCAGGAGGGGTTCCGAATTCATGAAGCGAAGAGTCGCGTGCAGCGACGCAGTATGGCGCAAATGGTAACTGGTCTGGTTGTGAACGATCGCCCCGGAGTACCGCGGCAGACGGTGCGTCGTCTGCGGGCGTTGCTGCACCATGCTGCTCAGGAGGGACTGGAGGCACAGAATCGGGAGGGGCATCCGAATTTTCGGGCGTGGGTCGAAGGCATGATTGGATTTGTCGGGATGGCTCGTCCGGAGTTGGCGGAAAAGTTCCTTGAACAGTTGCGCAGCCTGCCTGATCACGGCCCGGACGCGCAGGCCAACACCGGTTAATGTCGCAGGCAGCAGCGTCTGACGAGTGGTTCGGGTAGGAGGGTAACGCCGCAAAGTCAGGAGAGATGTCCAGTGATGGAGATCATTGCGAGTCCCAGTCAAAGGTGGCCAGGCCCGTGGCCATGGTATCGGCCATGCGGATCATACAGATACCTGAGGCCATCATGATCAACCGATCACCCCGCGCAGGTGGTTCAAGTTCCTGTTGATGCAGAATCGCCGGCAGGTGTGCCAGTACCAGTGGAATCGTGGACGAGATGGTATTGCCATGATTCAACAGATTGTTGACGAAGTGGAATTCCGGGAACTCCTGTCTGGCCGCGGCAATCAGGGCTCGCAACAGTTTTCCACTGGGCTGGTGCGGCACCACAAGCACTCGCTGACCAGGCCGAACGGGGCAGCGACGGACAGCCTTCCGCAGTGACTGCAGCATCAATTCTATGCCGTGGAGGAAGACCGCTTCGGCATTCATGCGCATCATGGTGCCGGTTGTCGACTGACCGTGGAACGAAAACATCGCTCCGGTTTCTCTGAAAAACAGTGGATCCGCGGAAACGTTTGCAGAAGGTTCAACGGGCACATCCTGCACGTGTATGTCCTGCAAAGCCAGCATTACAGTCTGTGGGCTTTTGAGAGAGGGAGGGCTGGCGGGCTTGCGTTGAAGCACTGTGGCCGTCGCACCGCCGCCGACGATGCCGCAGAATAATCGGTCGGCGCTGCAATGCCACAGGTCCGGCGTTTCCACATTCAGCAGCAGAACTCGTGAGGCGTTTTCATGTGTTTGCAGGAAACGTGTGGCGACCGACAGCAGCTGCAGAAATCCTGTGCAACCGGAATTGAGTGGGGTGATCGCCGGCATTTCCCGGGGGAAGTGTGCACGCAATCGCGTCGCCAGTTGCATGGCTGCCTCCGGGATTGCGTGCGAGTGGCACAGGTAGATGTGTG
>JALQWE010000787.1 GCA_023258825.1 Planctomycetaceae bacterium
ATACTCCTCACGTGCTTCACCGGGCCATTGACCACTCGCGGATCGCGTCCAGTGACACAACCAGTTTTCGGGTCTGCTGACGGGATTATCCATTGGCACCGGAACGATTGATGGCGCAGCGGACTCGCTGGAAGAATCCATCGCGGCAGGTGATTTCTGCTCCTGCGTCTGACTCATGACCTCAGACATCGCCAGGCGATCGAGCAACCGCCATGGGATCCATGGACCGGACTCGTTCCGGAGGCAACCAGGAAAGCGGCCGGTCGAATTGGCGGCAATCAGCAGAGGCACTTCGCATCTGGCTCGATCTGAAAGATGCTCCATGACAAGGCGGCTGATCGTTCCTCCGGTTCGCAGCGAGGGAACACAGATTCGGTGAGCCAGCAAAAACAGTAGACGGTCAGCAAGGGGCAGGGATTGCAGGCTGTCCGCGCCAGGCTGAGTCTTGTTCTCAGGGAGCAGCGGAGAGACGATCAAGGTCAAACCGCCGCCCGCTGATGTCCCGGAATCGGCGCGAAAATTTCGACAGAAGTCCGACCATGCGGCCTGCTCATCAGGGGAGCAGAAAACGTCTGCAAAACCATCATCTGTCGGAACGCGCACGTGCAGTTTGCCGAAGCCGAACAGTTCACAGGCACGTGTGACAAGTTCCGAACCAGCTGTTGTCTGAATGACGGGAATCAGAGTCGACTCCCGGTGACACGACCGGAAAGCCGCCCGCAGGTATCGGAACCAGTTTGCCTCCTGATCGAGGCGTTTTGACAAGCGGGATGAAGCAATTGAGACGCGTTGAAAATGGTCCAGTCGCGGCGGTATGCAGAATAATCTCGAACCGAGCCAGCGACTGGACACTTCCTCCGCGACATCGGGAAGATGACTGCAGAAACAAGGTTCAGAGGTCATGGCAGTCAGGGACATGTGAATTCCAGAGCCGTGGATGAATGGGCCATAGCTACTGCGGTTGTGTTTTCTGTTCCAGCCAATCCAGAGAAACGCGAGCCAGCTTCAAACGATTTTCTGCTTCGTAAAAGCAAAGCAGAGTTCCATCCGGCAGAACGGCCAGGTCGGAATAGGCACTCCGCCCGGCCTCGAGCGTTCGATTCACAGGCCATGTCGTGCCATTGTCATAGCTGATTTTCAGGGAGAGATTTTCGCGTTTTCCCCGTCCCCCCGGAATCTCCCCGCCCTGTGCATCCCGAGCCAGTGAATGCGGGTTCGAAAACACAAGCATGCCAGGGCGATCGGGTATCGACAGCAAGCTCGCCATGCAGATGGGTTCCCAGAGCTCCTGTTGGAATCGAGGCTTGCTCCATCCGGTCGCCCCGTCACTGCTGAAGGTCAGAATCTTGCGACTGACTTTGCCCTCATTTCGAGTAACCAGCAGGACGCGACCGTCAGAACACTCCGCCAGCATCGTCTCATTGGGATCCTCAAAATCTCCCTCGTCAGGGACTGCGATTTCTCCAGCCTGCCACGTCTGACCATGATCATCACTGAAAATCGTTGCCGTGACCGAAGGATGATGATCTCTGACTCCACCGTAGGCGAGCCATACGGCCACGACAAGGCGTCCACTCTTCAGTTGAATTCCATGACCGGGCCCGGTGGCCAGCACCTTCCAGTCACATCCTTTGCGAAAGCCCTCAAAAGCAGATGTGATCTCCACCGGGGCACTCCACGACTCTCCGTCATCTGTGGACCGAATTGAAAAACAGCGAGCATAGTTGACACAGTAAAGAAACTCGATCGAACCAGTCTGATGATCGACGATCGCCACCGGGTTATTGACAGTCTGCTCACGGTCATGGACGGGATTGCCTGAGGTTCCCGCGATCCGAACTCCGTGATGTGCAATCTGGAATGGGGCAGACCAGTTCTTCCCACCATCGGTGCTGCGACGCAGGTGAACTTCAATTTCGCCCCAATCACTGCTGCTCTTGCGGCGAGCCTCGCAGTAAGCCAGCACTGTTCCGCGGGGGGTAACAACAATACCCGGGATTCGATACAGAGCAACGTCGTGCTGCCCCGCAACAAACAAGTCCTGGCGAACAGGTTCATCTGTGGCCAAAGTTGTTTGAGCGACTGCAAATGTGGCAGTGACCAACATGAATAAC
>JALQWE010000788.1 GCA_023258825.1 Planctomycetaceae bacterium
GACCAAAATGTCACTCTTGATGTGCGTGATGCCAACACCGGGCGGCTCCGTTCAAAAATCGTCAACGGAACAGTCCCCGTCGACTTCGAAATTTCGCCGGACGGACGCCGCCTGCTGGTCAGCAGCCTCAACGACAAGACGTCTGTGCCAGAACTGGTTTGCTGGGACCTGACCCTCAGCCAGCCAGCAGTCCTCTGGGTGACCACCGAACTGAAGGCGACAGCCATCACATTTCTGCCGGGGCAGCCACAGTTGGTTGCCGCCCACAACGACGGGTCTATTTACCGATTTGATCTCGCCACTGGCCGACTGCTGCAGAAATACCCCTGTGTTGGTCCGTACACAAGTCTTCAATTGCGACCACACCCGCACCAGCGCATACTGGCTGTCACCAGTTCCAATTATCATGAAGTCTGCTTTCTGAACCTTGACTCAGGGAAACTGGTTGCGTGCCTGCCTCGTCGCGATGTCTCCGGATTCGACTGGCACCCGGATGGACACCTGCTGGCCCTGCATGATGAGCTGATCGAAATCGAACTTCTTCGCTGGCCGTCACTGCAGTCCTTCAAGACGATCAGCAATGGCCTTGGCCTGACTCATTGCCGCTTTTCACCGAATGGAAACTGGCTGGTTCTGAACACCTGGTCCAGCGTCCCGGGACAATCACAACTGATTACAGTCCGGATTGAAGACGAATACACGCTGTCCTGCCCCTGGCCGTACTTTGCCAACGGTGAATCGCACTGCCGGAGCAATTCCGGGAATACAGTGGCCGAGTTCTGGTTGGACAATCGCCTTGTTCGGGCTGATCTGAACGACCCGATGTGTTTTCGGTATTTCAATTCGCAGGACACCGGTCTCCTTGAGAGCCCATCCATCGTGGTGGCTGAAAATCTGCCAATGATTGCCGTCAATATCTGTGGCATCCCAGGTCGTGTTCTGAATCTGCAAACCGGCGTAACTCTGCAGGCCGACTTGCCCGACCGACGCGGCTCTAAGCTTCTGCACAACTCACAGCTTGCCTGGTCCCACAGCGGCATGACATCTCTCGATCAGAGCGGAAGAACGCTCTGGAAGGTGCAGACGCAATTCGCCGCTGATGGCGGACTGCACCTTTCCACGGATTCGCGTATCAAGCTGCCTTTACTGCAAACCTACATAAAACGCTCATCAAGACTCTCATCGGACGGATCACAGTTTTTCAGCACTGGTCCATCCGGACGGATTTTGTTCTGGCCAACCGCCAACCCCCTGGCGATTCAAGGTCTTGGCCCGGAATTCTATGATCTGAGTGAGGTCAGTCGCTCCGGACGAATGGTGTTTTGCAGATGCTCCACACCCCCGGATGGCCCCAAAACCTGTGTGCTGTATGACTGCCATGCCAGACAGGTCCTGAAGACCTTTCCTGTCCTTAGCGATGTGGTGTTTTCGCCGAATGAACGGTATCTACTGGTGTCCAGCCCGCTGACACCAGCAGAAACGTTAGGCACCTCTGTCAGCGGCTCATCGCACACACTCTACAGCATCACGGACGACAAAATCATCCGCACCTTTGCGCCCGGCTACGTGATGGCGGGGTTCTCAAACTCCGGTCAACTGCTGGCAATCCGGTACCTCAGTGAACAGTTCATTCGATTGATCGACACCACGACGGGTGAAAATCTGCTCAGTCTGCCGCTCGATGCAGACAATCGAGGAATGCCGTTTTTCGCAGACGACGATCGCCAACTGTTTCTGTTTTCCGTTGGGAATGCCGACAGCCTTGTGTACAGCATTGATCTCGAATCCCATCGGACCCAGTTCGCCCGCGTCGGCCTGCCTGTCAACATCACAACTTCCCCGAAACCACTCGCTGGCACACCACTCGCCCAACATCGAGCACGGGCAGAGTCGGCAAACACCCTGACCTTTTCCTCACGCACCAGTCCACTGCACCTGCGCGCGGCCGCCGCTCTGTTTCGCTCCCTCTGTAATCCAGCGACCACCACCACCACCACATCGACGGATCCGCTGGCTTCTCTGTTGACCGGTCTCTGCTGCGATGCTTTGGAACTGGGCTGCCTGGATGCCGCTATGCTGACCGCAAACTGGATCCAGCAGTACGGTCCAC
>JALQWE010000789.1 GCA_023258825.1 Planctomycetaceae bacterium
AGATTTCTGTATCTCGTCCGAACAGCAGACTCAGACGCCACCGTATCCGGAAATGCTGACGCACCACAGCGACTCTCTGACTTTGAACTGGCAACTCGACTTTCGATGTTTCTGTGGTGCAGTATTCCGGACGATGAGCTGCTGCAACTGGCGGCAGCAGGTCGGCTTGGATCAGAAGAGGTACTGACAAACCAGGTTCAGAGGATGCTGTCGGATCCCCGATCAGCGCGGTTTGCTGAACATTTCGTCCGCCAGTGGCTGGGTATGCAGCTGCTGGACTATCTGAAAGTGGACAGAAAAGTTTATCCCCAATTCGACGTGTCACTGAAGGAAGCCATGCAACAGGAACCCGTGGCGTTCTTCGAGGAAGTCCTTGCAGAGAACCACAGCGTGCTGGATTTTCTGCACGCAGAGTATGCGTTGGTGAATGAGCGACTTGCCGGGCACTATCAGATTCCCGACGTGCGAGGCAATGAATTTCGTAAAGTGCAGCTGGGGCAGCAGTCACACCGCGGCGGATTACTGACTCAGGCCGGCCTGCTGGCCATGAACTCGGATGGCAAAGATTCGCACCCCCTGAAACGGGGCATCTGGGTTCTGAAGAGTGTCCTGAATGATCCTCCTCCGCCACCACCACCGGCAGTTCCAATCATCGACCTCGCAGATCCGGAAATTGCGAAGCTGACACTGAAACAGCGGATGGAAAACCATCGCAGTCAACCGGCCTGTTTCTCATGTCACTCAAAAATTGATCCCTGGGGGATCGCCTTTGAAAACTATGATGCTGTCGGCAGCTGGCGAAAGGAAATCGGTGGCCAGCCGGTCGACGCCCGCAGCCTGCTGTTTAACAGCCAGGAACTGAATGGAATTGATGGCCTGAAGCGATTTCTGCTTGAGCATCGGCAGGATCAGTTTGTGCGTGCGCTGGCCCACAAGCTGGCGACCTGGGCGGTTGGTCGTCCCTTGACATTTGGAGATCGATCAGCGGTGGATCAAGTCGCCACAGCTTTGCGGCAGCAGGACGATGGCCTGGCCACACTGGTGACACTCATCGCGACCAGCGACCTGTTTCGCACACGCTAGAAAACCCGCATCACAGCGCAGAGCAGGGAATTGTTGTGTGGAAGATCGGCAGTTTCTGCGTACCGTTTTCAGCGTTCGCGGGCTTCAGGGACTTCAAAGGGTTGCCATCAGAAACTGAACGCCTACGATCACCACGTCCGCAGGTCCCACTGGTGCGAGTCTCCGGACGGTGTGGTGTGGTGTCAAAAAAAGGATGATTTCTTCGCAGGGACGTGAAGATGAGTTCTGCAGAAAGTAACCGTCATGAATCCTGACAGAGCAGTTTTTACTCTGCGGGATGTCACGGTACATTTTGATGAGCCCTCCCGTCCGATCCTCAGCCATCTTTCGCTGACCATCCACAAGGGGCAGTTTGTCACTCTGGTCGGGCCCTCAGGATGCGGAAAATCCACACTGTTGCGTGTTCTGGCGGGGTTGCTCAAACCATCCAGCGGAACTGCAGTGACGGAGACGTTGTCCAGACAGTCTGCTGGTGCTGAGGCCGGATTTGTGTTTCAGCAGCCGTCGCTGTTGCCCTGGAGAACCGCCCTTCAGAATCTGCGATTGCCGCTGGAACTGGGCCCGCCCCCAAACCGGGACTCCGGGGTGGAAAATCTGTCACGGACCGATGAAGAACTCTTCTCACTACTGACGCAGGTGGGTTTGAGCCGGGATGATGCGAATAAACGCCCCGCAGAAATGTCCGGAGGCATGCAGATGCGACTATCGCTCGCTCGGGCGCTGGTGCGAAATCCCTCCATTCTGCTGCTGGACGAACCCTTCGCGGCCGTTGATGACTTTCTCAGAATGAAACTGCAGGACAACCTCCGCCAGGTTCACGAAGCACGTGGCCTGACCACGGTCCTCGTCACACACAACCTGCAGGAAGCTGCGTTTCTCAGCGACCGGGTTCTGGTACTGAAGCCCGCACCTCAGGGAATTCAGGTGGATCTGACCATTCATCGTCCGTCCTCGACAACTTCGGAATTCCGCACATCCAGTCACTTCCCTGAAACGCTGCATCAGCTGACAGCGGCTTTGTTTC
>JALQWE010000790.1 GCA_023258825.1 Planctomycetaceae bacterium
ACTCAGGTGGGACGCAGTGATGGTTTCAACTTTCGATCCCTCCGACGCCTCCGTCTGGACGGCGAAGGCGGCGAAGAAGTGGTCTGGGATCGCACGGAGATCAGCCCTGACAATTTTCAGTTGTCACGCAGTGGTCAGATGGCGGCCGGCGAGTTTCCGTGGCCGCATGGGGGCACTCTGGACCTGGTGCGGCAGAGTATTCGGAAGCGGGCTGACGGATGCTGGGCTTCATTATCGCCGGATGACAGCGGCTTATGCTGGGTGTTTGACGGACCGCATCGCAACCTGTACCTGTATCCGCCGAAGTCTCAGGAAGGCTGGAAGGTTCCGCTGAATACCGCGCCCGGGACGGCCTCGTTCGAAGTTTTTCATCCCCGCTGGTCTAATCATCCGCGTTTCCTGTGCATGACGGGGCCTTACAAGGTTGCTTCACCCGTCAATCAGATTGCGGGAGGTGGGCCCGAAGTGGAAGTCTTTGTGGGGCGATTCCGCAAGGACTTTCGGGAGGTAGAGGCGTGGAGTCAGGTGACATCGAATCAACGGGGCGATTTTCATCCCGATGTCTGGATTCACAAGGGCGAGGAAGACTCGATTTCCGAAGACGTGCTGACTGAGGCGGGCGTGATGGGGCCTGCGACATCGACGCCGGAATGGCCTCTGGTGAAAGATGGACTGCTGTTTGCGTGGGACAACAATCGGGCGCAGAACACGTTTCCGGAGACGTCTACGCTGCCGGGTCTGCGTTGTCGTGTGGAGCCTTTTGGTCAGGCGGTCTTTGGTCGTTCCTTTGAGATGCAGTGTACGGGCGGCTTTTTTCTCAGCGATCCTCTGGATGCTGTTCGTCGCGAGGCTTTTCGGAAGTCCCGCGTGTGGACACTGGAGGCGACTGTCACGGCAAGCAAGGCACGCGTTCCGGGAACGGCGAGTCTCGTGTCAACGACAATCGAATCGTCATCAGGCGATTCTTACGATTCGGACGCCGTGCGCTCTTTACTGGTGCAGAATCGGGATCAGTTTGTGTTGACTCTTCCAAGCCCTGACGGGACGGCTTCGCAGGCGATCGCCCTTGCGGCGGTGGTGCCGAACGAGCCGCAGCATCTGGTGCTGACGTCGGGGCCGAAGGATGTGGTGTGTTACCTGAACGGACGCGAGGTACAGCGTGTTGCCGTGCCGGCGGGACAGGTTGATTTCTCGGAATTCCCGGTGCTGATGTTTGGCGACGGCCGTAAAACTGGTCCGGGATGGCCCGGGTCTCTGGAGGCTATCGCCGTTTACCAGCGAGTCCTGGAAAGCGAGGAGATTCAGCAATTGGCAGCGCTCAGGCAGGGGATTCTGCAGCAGCGTACGGCTGCTGATCGCCGTGTTGTGCGCGCCACCTGTGTGCAGTCATCCACCATCCCTGATCCACGCACGATTGTGCCCTATCGCCGGGCTCTGGTCGTGCATCATTACCGCATCGAACGACAGATTTCCGGAAGACTTGATGTTCCCGAGATTCTGGTGGCTGAGTGGGGGATTCTGGACAAAACTGTGCAGCAGCGTGCGAATCGGCGTGCGGGCGAGACAGTGCAATTGACGATTGAAGACTTTCAGTTGCACCCGGAATTGACATCGGAACGTCGTATTGAAGAGGTAGATGCGCTGGAACTTCCATTGTACTATTCGATTCCGGAATGAAGTCCTGGAATCCGCATTCCGGGAGGGCGAAGTTCCACCTGAGCCGTAGGTCGTTTGCGGCCTGGGTATTTGGTTCAACCACGAAAGACACGAATCACGCAAATACAGGACAGGGAGATTGGTTTTTAAACCACGGATAGACACAGATGGGCACGGATTGGGAGGCGGGATGTGGTGATGTCTTTTTGTGTTGGATTGAACCACGGAAGGCAGGGAATACACGGAACGAGATTGGTTGTCCTGAGTGCGCGGAGTGCCATCTGAGCCGCATCATGTTTGCAGTGAGATTAGAACCGCCCTCCGTTGCCGAGCCTCCGAATGATCACCATTCCGACATCACCCATTTCCCAAGCTTTTATCCTCGACTCCAGCAGGTCCTGAAATGCCTACGCCCATCAACCTGCTGACGCTGATATGGATCGTGTTGACC
>JALQWE010000078.1 GCA_023258825.1 Planctomycetaceae bacterium
GAAGATCGATCAGCAGGCCTGCTCCGTGCTTTTCTCGAATCCTGTTGACGGACGTTCGCAGTGCGAGGTGCCAGGAGTCGTGCAGCGTGCGGGCCTTTTCGTGTTCCACCCCGATATCTGCCGGACGATTGAAATCGACATATTTCCGATGGACGCGGGAGATGACACAGGAGGGAGCACCGGGAAGTTTTTCGTCCAGTAGTTTCACAACCAGCAGCGCCAGTTCCTCAGTACCGACATCTCGCCCGGCAAAGAATCCTGATGCGCCCTTTTTCTGTCCCTCCCCGGTACGAATGGGTGCCCCGGGCAGTTCAAGAGCGCCACCGTGCGGGGCTGAGATCACGAGAGGCAGGTCGCCTTCCTGAATCATAATCAGTTCCTCGTCGGACGCGTTGGTCCATGCAGGCAGGACAACAGCGAGGAGTGTGTACAGGAAGATTCTTGTATGCCGCATGCTGAAGAGCTCCGCTGGGCGAGCGATTGAAACTGAGGAACATCCGCAGAACGAGGGGGATAAGAGCCGAACCCTGGATGGGGGCTTGTTTCCGGGGGCGCGGCGTTTCGGTTGTCATGGGAAGTGATTGCAGGTCACTCTGTCGACGAGGAACTGTCGGAGATTTGAAAACTCCTGCCTTGAAAACTCAAGCCTTGCCGCTGCGGAATTCGAGAATTGTCGGCTGGATGCAGCGTTGGCAGGGGGATGATTTTGAGGAGGACCGGTTGTTTCCCGGGACGAAATCCCCACAAAACCCATGAGATACTTGATTTCACCCTGGAGGGATCATAGGATGGGACCAGTGAAAAGAAGTAGGGAAATTTCTCTGACCAACTGCATTATGGCAGGCGTAGCGTTCTTTGTTGTACTGATGTGAGGTAAACCATGGCAGAGTCGACTGTCACCGGGCAGGTTCATCTGATTGAGCCCACGAAGAGTTTTGGGCAGAAGGGTTTTCGCAAGCGTCTGGTTGTGTTGCAGCAAACCAGGGGGAAGTTCACCAACTACGTACCACTGGACTTTGTTGGGGACGCCTGTGCTTCGGTGGACGATATGAAAGTCGGCGACACGGTCACGGTTTCGTATCGTCTGGCGGGAAGAAAGTGGCAGCGGGACGAGGGGAGCGAAGTCCGATTCTTTCTCAGTGCCGAGGCGACTGGGTTCGAGTTTGCCGACAGCAATCGGCCTGCAGCGCGCCCGGTCGCGGTTGCTGAGGATCGGGAAAGCGGATACGACGCTGACGACGACGATGCGCCGTTTTAGTGACGGGACTGCATACTGGTAACGGTACACCTCAGAAGCCATCGAATACTGCCAGGCTGTTTCTTCTGGGGGGCTGAGTGGCTTTAGCGTGGCGAAGGAAGAGCGTTCCATCCAGCACGGGCGGAACGCTCTTGTTGTTTGACGGGTGCGACTGAACGGGAATTGAGCGGCCGTTGGGTTGGGGACTGCCCGAGATCGCCGGCTAGCCGTGGGATTTGGGGGCCGTGGGGTTTTGGGGCGGTAAACCGGGCCGACACGCTGTTTGGGATGCAGAGTCGCTGAATGACGGTCGCGGCTGGCCCTGGAATGTTCGAACGTGCGGGCTGTGTGGACAGTCTCCGGGACGATCGCCGAACCTGCCAAAAGTTGGTCTGTGAAGGGTATTGGGTGGGCTGGTTCGATGCCGAAAGATGCCGATTTGAAACCCTGTGGCGATGGTTGACGCCCGGGGATTGATTTGGGATTTTACGCTGTCAGACACGTTTGAGGGGTCTGAGAGGGCATGGAACGCTTCGGCGACCAGAGACTACTGAACCGGCTGACGGTGAGTGTCGCGGCGTTGATTGAAAACGCGGGTTGGGCTGGGGCAATGTGTTGTTCGTGTGAGTGGGCATGGCTCGGGGCATTTCTTTGTGGCAGTATCTGTCGGGGACTTGAGCCCGGACATCAGATTTGATTGAGAGCAATGACAGTTTCAGATCCGGTGGTTGCCCGGGAGGCAGCACGTCGACGTACGTTTGCAATTATCTCGCACCCGGATGCGGGGAAGACAACGCTGACCGAAAAGCTTTTGCTGTACGGCGGTTGTATTGAAGCGGCAGGCGCAGTGCGCGGGCGCAAGAACCAGCGTGGAGCGACGTCCGACTGGATGGAGCTGGAGCGGCAGCGCGGGATTTCTGTAAGTTCGACGGTGCTGGCCTTTGAATATGAAGGCGTAAAGATCAACCTGCTCGACACGCCCGGGCATAAGGACTTCAGCGAGGACACCTATCGAACTCTGGTGGCCGCCGACTGCGCGGTGATGGTGCTGGACCTCGCGAATGGCGTCGAGAGTCAGACGGAGAAGTTGTTCAACGTCTGTCGATTGCGCAAGATTCCGGTGATTACCTTTGTGAACAAGGTGGACCGTCCCGGTAAGCAGACACTGGAGATTCTGGAAGACATCGAGACTCGGCTGGGGATCGTGCCTGTGCCGGTCAACTGGCCGTTGGGGACGGGATTTGACTTCCGGGGTGTGATTCAGCTGGATACGCAACAGGCCAGCATCTTCGAAACGCGTGACAACGTGCATCGAATTGCGGGGCGGGTTCAGGCCTTGTCTGAGATTCCGGCGGACACGATGCCGCAGGGGATTGTTCCGCAGGCTCAGGAAGAGGTTGAACTGCTGGCGGCGGCTGGGGCAGAGTGGGATGAGGCTCGTTTTCTTGCCGGTGAAATCACACCAGTGTTCTTCGGAAGTGCATTGACCAACTACGGGGTGGAACAGTTTTTGAAGGGCTTTTTGAAATACTGCCCGCAGCCCCGTGATCGTCGTAGTCAGGCCGGGCTGGTTCCTGCGACTCGCTCTGAATTTGCCGGGTTTGTCTTCAAGATTCAGGCGAACCTGGATCCGCGGCACCGGGACCGGATTGCCTTCCTGCGGGTTTGTTCGGGATTGTTTCGTCGTGACATGGAAGTGTTTCACCCGCGAACGGGAAAAAAGATTCGGATCAAGCGAGCGCACAAGTTGTTTGGTCAGGAACGCGAGACAATGGAGGAAGCGTTTCCCGGCGACATTATTGGGCTTGTGAACCCGGGGGAATTTTTGCTGGGGGATACAATTTGTGAGGGACCGCCGGTGGTCTTCGAACCGCTGCCACAGTTTTCTCCGGAATTCTTCGCGACAATGATCTGCACGGACACAGGTCGTCGCAAGCAGTTTGAGCGTGGGTTATCGCAGCTGCTGGAAGAGGGAGCCATTCAGGTGTTTCACACACCGAATTCATCAGTGCGCCAGACCGTCCTGGCGGCTGTTGGAGAACTGCAGTTTGATGTGGTGCGATTTCGGCTGCAGTCGGAATATGACACGGAAACGGAAGTGCGGTGGCTGAACTACAAGGTGGCCCGTTGGGTCGTGCCAAAACCTGGTTGCCAGAAAGAGCTTCAGCTGTTGTCGTCCAGCCGTGAAGTGATCGACCAGTACGGTCAGTTGGCAGTCTTGTTTCAATCGGAGTGGGAAGCTGCCCATTGCCAGAAACAGAATCCCGATTACGAGTTTCTGACGATGCGATTTCGGAGTGAGCAGTAGGGTGTCGGTTCTGCAGGACGGGGCGCGCGTCAGTTGGAGTCCGGCGGTCCGGGGTGGCCGAGGGATTTAGGGTTCGGCAAAGCCGACAGTCAATCCGGACTCAGAGCGTAGCTGATCGCAGAGGGGTTATTCAGAGGCTGAGCGGGGGCGATGATCCCCTTCAAAAAGGAACGGAAATGTCGCACGAGTTTTACGAGAATCCACTGATTACCCGCTACGCATCCCGGGAGATGGCAGCCATCTGGTCTGCGCAGAATAAGCATTCCACGTGGCGTCGGCTATGGATCGCACTGGCGGAATGCCAGAAGTCGTTGGGATTGAAGATCACGGATCAGCAGTTGGCGGAAATGAGAGCCAGTGTGGATTCCATCGACTTCAATGCGGCGGCGAAATATGAAAAGGAGTTGCGGCACGATGTGATGGCGCACGTGTACGCGTGGGGTGATCAGGTACCAGGAGCGCGTCCCATTATTCATCTGGGAGCGACCAGTTGCTTTGTCACGGACAATTCTGAATTGATTCAGATGCGTGACAGTCTGCTGTTGCTGCGACGTCGACTGGTGCAGGTCATTGACCAGCTTGGGCGTTTTGCCGCACAGTGGCGTGACCTGCCCTGCCTTGGATTTACACACCTGCAGCCAGCTCAGCCAACAACGGTTGGCAAGCGTGCCACGTTATGGTGCTGGGACCTGCTGCTGGATCTTGAGGAGCTGGAACATCGGTTGCGGACTCTGAGGTTTCGTGGGGTCAAAGGCACGACTGGAACACAGGCCTCCTTTCTGACGTTGTTTTCCGGCGACCATGCACGGGTGGAGGAGCTGGATCGTCTGGTGACCGCACAAATGGGGTTTACGGAAGCCCATGCGGTCACAGGTCAGACGTACTCAAGAAAATCTGATTCTCAGGTGATGGGCTTTCTGAATGGAGTGGCCCAGTCCTGCCATAAGGTGGGAACTGATGTACGCATTCTGCAGCATCGTAAGGAGATTGAGGAGCCATTTGAGAAATCACAGATTGGTTCCTCGGCGATGGCTTACAAGCGTAATCCGATGCGAAGCGAACGGATGTGCTCGCTGGCGCGGTTTGCAATGAGTCTGCAGGCTGGTGTGGATGCCACCATGGCGACTCAGTGGATGGAGCGTACTCTGGATGACAGTGCGATTCGCCGGCTGGCGATGCCGCAGGCTTTTCTGGCCGTGGATGCCTGTCTGATTCTGTATCGCAACATCACGGATGGGATGGTGGTGTATCCTCGAGTGATTGCCAGAAATCTCGATGCGGAACTTCCATTCATGGCGACGGAAGAAATCCTGATGGCCGGCGTTCAAGCCGGTGGGGATCGTCAGGTGTTGCATGAGGTGATTCGCGAGCACAGTCAGGCTGCTGCTGATCAGGTCAAGCGAGAGGGACTGCCGAACGACCTTCTCGATCGCCTGCAGCGGGATCCGGCGTTCAGCAGCGTTGATCTGTCCGGCGCACTGAATGCCGGGCGTTTTGTCGGGCGGGCGCCGGAACAGGTGGATAGCTTCCTTCAGATGCATGTGGAGCCTGTTCGGCAAAAGTATCGTGCCGACCTTGCAGGCTCGGCCGAGGCCTTGCGCGTATAGCTCGACTGGGCCAGGTTCAGACCGCAGGGATGGATTGGTTGTTTTCTGGCATCAGCCTGGTGTCGGATGCTTCCGATTTTTACTCTTGTAACCGATAGTCCCCGGGGGTATCAGGCTCTGGATTCGGATCCTGAGGTTGCATGCCCCAGGGAACACTCAAATCGTCTGCGGAATTGTCAGAAATGCTTGCGAAGGGCTGACTTGCAAGTCAGAGTTCGGCCGCGGGGATTTCTGCACAGATTCCACGCTGAGACGGCCGGACACGAACGATGCTTTTCTACCGCTTCATGCGGGAATCGTCATAATCGGTTGGAGGAAACTCATGGCCGTCGCAGGGGCAGGCAGGATTTCTCGAATTGACGTTGTGTGTCGCGGCTCAGTAATGCGGGATATGCTCGTGGTCCCGAGCCAGACAGCAGACCACAGCATTGGTATCGTCGTTGATGCAGAGTGAAGACCGATTATGTCAACGCAGCAGGCGGTGCTTCCGTTTTCGATAGGGGCCAGCACGATTGTGCAACTCCTTTCGGCTGTGGCCTGTTTTCTGGGAGCGATTGCGCTGCCCGAGCAACTGCCGGAATTTCGTGGCACCGGACAGTATATCCTTGCGGGCCTGGGAGTGTTGTTTCTGCTGACGGCGGCCGCTTCAGTGCTGCTGCGGAACTGGATTGCAAGCCTTGCCCAGCGCACAGGGTTGACAGCGCGTGTGCTGGTGCCGCGTGAGGGTTTGGTCTATCTGGGAATCATGCTGGTAATTGCAGTTGCTGCATTGACGGGTGGTAATCCTGACACGGGAAATATGCTGCTGCTGGTCTTTGGCATGATGGCCGGGCCGTTTGTACTGAATGGCTGGCTGGTCGTGGGCATGTTGACTCGCATCTCCGTCTCGCGTTCCGTGACCTCGGTCGCGCAGGCTGGCCGGTTCTTCAGCGTTGACATTCAGGTCAGCAATCAGCGGCGATTTCTGGCGTCGCGTTTAATCGAAGTGCGGGACATGATTCAGGGAAATCGTCTGCAGCAGCAGGCCTCTGTCACATTTGTCTGTATCGCTCCCGGAGAAACGCGAGTTGCCGAATATCAGTTGTGTATCCGGAAGCGAGGTCTTTATCGGCTTGGTCCGCTAAGAGTCAGTTCGCACTTTCCTCTGGGAGTTGGAGAGCGGGGGCACTCCGTTGGTCAGCAGGATGAAATTGTGATTTATCCAGCAACGGGATCACTGCTTCCCGGCTGGCGAAAACGAGAACGCAATCTTTCTGAATCAATTCGGACGCTCAACACCCATCTGGGAATGTTTGAAGATGAATTCCATGGGATTCGGGAGTTCCGGTCCGGCGATAGTTCAAGAGCTGTTCACTGGCGCAGCACGGCGCGACATGGGCAGTTGATGGTCAAGGAGCACTATCAGCATCGGCAGGCGGAATTCACGCTGTTGCTGGATCTGTATGCCGTGGATGTAGCGGCCGAGCAGCAGCTTGAGGGGGCTGTGAGTCTGACGGCGACGTTGTGCCTTGAGCAGGTACGACAGGGAAACTGCCGCCTGCTGATTGCAGGCAAGTCTCTGGACACCGTGACGACTCAGGGATCATCGGGATTTCGGGAAGCCTCGCTCCGTGCACTCGCCGTCTGTGAAGCCTCGGCGAGCGCATCTCTTGAGAAACTTTTCGAAGCTGTCTGCCGGGTTCCGATCAGTCCGAATCATCGATTTGTGCTTGTGACGCCCCGGGTGGAAGAGAGTCGTCGCGTCGCTGCGGCGGTTGCCCGCCGTTTTCTGCGACAGGAAGCCATGCTGACCGGCCGGCTGCTGATCATTCCGTGTGACGAGGAGCATCTTGCTGAGGTGTTCACTGCAGACACGGCTCCACGGGCATTCGAAGGCACGGGGGAACGAAATGTCTGAGAATACAATCAATCCTCACGACCAGCACTTGCAGACGACGTTTCTTGGCAGCGTTTTGTTGATGACGTCTGCGGCCAGTCTGGTGATGGCGGTCAGTCAGGGCCGGTTTTTTCCACCTGGTTTGACACCGCTGGTGGCGGCTGCCGGGCTGTATCTTGCTGATTATCGCAAAACCTTCAGCTTTTCGGTGCTCAGCACAAACATGCTGGGTGTGATTGCGCTGCTTCTGGCGGGAATGCAATTCTCGGGGACGAACCTGCAGCGGCTTCTGGCCGGAACAGACCTGCTGACCTATCTGACCTGGATCATTCTGTTCATGGACAAATCGTACCGGCAGTTCTGGTGGCTGATTGCGCTATCAGTGCTGCAGGTGACCACGGCCGGCGTCCTGGCTACCGGGCCAGGTTATGGAGTGGCGGTCTTTCTGATGACCCTGTTGATGATCTGGACGTTGTCGGTGTTCTCTTTGTTTCGGGCGGAGCGTCAGTTTCAGACTCAACTTGAGTCCCGCGGATCTCTGATGGGTTCTGGTACGACTCAGGCACCCCGATTCAGTTTGACTCAGGATTTTCTGATGTCGTTTCTCGGGCTGGACCTGGAAACGCGTCGACGTCGTCGCCTCCGTCGAACTCGGGGCCCAGTGATTGTTTCAGCAATCGACGTCCGGAATGGTCTGGATCGGGATCCAGAGGAAGTCTGGATCGGTTGGAAATTTCGGGGGCTTGTGCTTGGAGCGTGGCTGGTTTCGATCGCGTTGGCAATGGTGGTCTTCGCGGCGTTTCCTCGAGTTTGGGTGAACGGTGGGACTCTGCTGGCAGATCAACTTGGGGACGAGATACCGATCGGGGGACGGCGGACGGGCCTTTCGGATGCCGTTCGTCTCGGAGAATTCGGACGGATTCTGATCAGTAATGAGAGGGCATTGAGTTTTCAGGTCCGTGACCGATGGACTCAGGACAGTGTTGATGTCACTGCTTTTGAGACCGCGATGGAAATGGATGAGATTCGTTTTCGTGCAAACGTGTTTGCTCATTACCAGGATGGTCGATGGTTGCCGGGCAAAGTGGCGCGGGAAGTGCCACCGTCCAATTACTCCGGTTCCGGGATGCCACCGGCCGATTTCATTGTGGACGTGACCCTCGAGCCACCTTTTGGGAATGCGGTCCCTGCACCGTTTCCTCTGAGCAGAGTTGTGTCGGTATCGGGAGAATCGATTGTTCGTCGATCCTGGAATAATTCCCTGAGCTGGTCGGCAGATACTCCGTCCGGATCTCAGAAGAATGCACGCAGCTACATAGTGGAGTGTCCCTCGAAAAAGCGTTATCCGAGTCTGACATTCGAACACTGGATGATCGATCCGCGGATGCATCATGTGACACAGACAATGACGCTGAGTCGCTTGACGAGAAAAGCCCAATCCGCCTACATCACGGAAGACCTCGCCAGTCGCTTACCCCGGTTGCACAAAGTTGCTCGCCGCCTGAGTGTTCTCGATGGAACACTTGTTTCTGAGGGGGAGCGTGTTCTCCGGGTGATGCGCACCCTGAGCCCGGAAAACGGGTTTCGTTACACGCTGGATCAACCCGGCATCAGCCTGGACTATGATCCGATTGAAGTCTTTCTGTTGCAGAGCAAGGCGGGGCACTGTGAGTATTTTGCCTCGGCCTGTGTGTTGCTGCTGCAGGCCTCCGGGATTCCCGCGCGACTTGTGACCGGATACTGCGGCAGTGAGTTGAATCCGCTCACGAAACGCTATGAGGTTCGGCAGCGGCACGCGCACGCGTGGGTCGAAGCATGGGTGGGGGGCGAATGGAAGACTCTGGACCCAACGCCGTCTGCAGACCGAACCGAGGCGGCACAGGCCATTGCGTCCCGATCGATTCTGTCGACCTTTCAGGCCGCGTTGACGGACCTTTGGGCAGGAAACGTGAACAGTATGTCGGCCGAGCGGCAGAAAGAGTTTTTTGCCCCATTCCTGACGTCGACCCGTTCGGTGCTGAACTCGGTTCGCAATCAGGGGGTGACACCTGTGCTCAGGGAATTACTGCGTGACCTGATTCGTCCTCCTGAGCACTGGCTGACTCTGAAAGGTTTGTCAGGGATCACTTTGCTGGTGGTCATGACATTGAGTGCCATCCGCTTTCGCGTGTACTCTCGGCTACGGAACACATGGCTCCTGGTGATACAGCATTTTTCACGTCAGAATCGTGTTCGCCAGTCGATCGTGCGTTTTTACGCAGCCTTCTGCGACCACTGTGAGCGCGGAGGGATGCCGATCCTGAGTTCCTGCAGCGCGATGGAGAACGCATCGAGAGCGGAGCAACTGTTTGCCCCCCACCTTAAGACTCGAGGGATCACCGATCTTCCACGACGCATTGCGGTGGCTTTCAACAGCGTCCGCTTTGGGCAGCAACTGCTGACGCCAACTGAGGCCGAAAATCTGCGGAGGGATCTGCAGATTTTCGCCGAGGCGTTGGCGGCGTATCGCCGCGCCCGATGACTGGCATACGGGTGGTGCCGACAGCATCCATGATACGGATAATCAGAGACAGCAGTGAATTTGCACACAGGGTAGCGGGGGGTCACAGCATACTGGTCAGCAGCAGTCTGAGCTTTCGAAGTTCCCGCAGTCGCTCGTCGCCTTCCAGTGTTCGGGGTAACAGGTCAACGCTCAGCGTTCGCTGAAAGTTGTTCTGGCGGAGCATCGTGATGATTCGATTGTAGTCGACCTCTCCCAGGCCCGTGGGGACCTGAAGTTCGCTTTGCGAGGTATCGCGAAGGTGCAGATGGAGGACATGGGGGAACACCACATCAAAGTCCACGCTTCCCGTTGGGCGACAGATGTAGTAACTGGGATCGAGGGTAATTCCGAGGCCTCGTGCCGCCTGGCAGAGTTCCACAGCCGTATGCGGGTCTTCGGCCAGCGTTCCACTGCGTGTCAGCATGGACAACCGGATTCCTGCTTTGTGACAGATCGCGTTGCGTTCCCGCAGACGATCCACTTCTGTATTGAAAGGGGTGCCCCGGGGCGACGATTCAATGGTGATCTGTGCAACCTTCAGCAGACGAGCGAACCGGACAATGCCCTCGAACACAGGCAGATCTGTTTCGCTCTCAAGAAAGACTGCGGCCGCGGACAGTCGGCTGGCGTCCTTCATCTGCAGAATATGTCCCTCGGGATCTGCTGCCACGCGGGAAGGCTTCAGCTGATCAGTGGATTCGTTGAGGCAAATCTCGACTTTATCGAAGCCCATTTCCTGAATCTGCAGGCAGGCAGCCGGGAACGCCAAATCCCAGAGACTTCGCGTTGAGGCGGCTAGGTGCACGTTCAACCTCCATGATTGATCACAAACCCCTGCTGTACAGCAACTTAGGCTGCAATCCATGCGCAGGAGACTTCCTGAATTCACGAGATCGGAATGTATTCGCACTTGCCTGGTTTCGCAAGACCTTCTGTCTTTCCCCGAATTCTGTAATCCGAATTGCAGGGAATTTGCACGATTCACTGATTGTTCTGCCGATAACGATAAGCATCAGAGTTCCTTTGAGGCCGATTGTTCGTGTGCGCCGAAGCTGGGAGCTCGACCATAACCCGCGTGTGATTTGTCACGGGGTGTGGATTCCGGGGGGATCATAGGAGTCGGTTTCATGAATCGGATGGGTGTTGCACTATTGCTTTCGGGGGCGATCGGTCTGGTGGCTTCCGGCTGTGCATCGACGGGGCCGGAGTTTCGAGGACAAAGTCCGGGGGGTTGGTCGTCCGGACCAGCGATGGTCCATGGGTGTCCCAGTTGTCAGTCTGCCTCCGGGCCCGGTGGTCAGATGATTCATTCTCCGGAATGTCAGCACGCCGGTCACGGCGCGGCCTGTCGAAATGGCAATTGCAACCTGCCATTTGTGCCGGTGCATCGCAGCTTTCATACCTATTCAGCCCCGGAGGGACTGATGTATCCTCCCCAGAATCAGCCTCCCGGGTTGTACCAGTATCCGTACTACACCCTGCGAGGACCGACCGACTTCTTCATGAAATAACAACGGATCAGTTCAGAATCACAGACTCCTTTGGGGAGAATGCAACGACTCATGCTGTCTCGGTGTTGAGCGTTGCTGTGCTC
>JALQWE010000791.1 GCA_023258825.1 Planctomycetaceae bacterium
ATCACCGCCGGTGGCGATGCCGGTGATGACCTGTTCGAAAACTATGCCGCGGGGATCACCAGTCTGACGATCAGCGGCGGCACTGGTGACGATGATTTCCGCAATCACGGAAATTCCACCAGCGTCTCCTTCTCAGGGGATGCCGGACATGACAGCTTCACCAATACGGCGACAACATCCGGAACGCTCAGTTTCAATGGCGGAGCTGGTAGTGATTCGTACCTCGGACGTGGCGGCTCCATGATCTCGCTGACATTGCTGCTGGGGGCTGACAGCGATTCCGCACGGATCGGTGATGCCACGGTCACGACACTCCTGCTTGAGGCCAGTGACGGGATGGATTCCGTCCAGCTGGCCGGAACCGGCAACACGGCCACGATCGATCTGGGAG
The DNA here is from genome assembly GCA_023258825.1 of Planctomycetaceae bacterium. Taxonomy (GTDB): domain Bacteria; phylum Planctomycetota; class Planctomycetia; order Planctomycetales; family Planctomycetaceae; genus SXXK01. Next base: position 392 of record JALQWE010000791.1, read on the forward strand.
CAGACTCTGACTGGGCGTCTGTCGGGGGCACCTGGACCAACGTGTCACTCAACGGTGGCGGCGCCAACGACACACTGCTGTTGTCGGCTGCGGGAACATTGACGGTTGATGGCGGCGATGGCAATGACCGTTATGTGTTTGTTGGTAACGCTCTGACATCGGTCGTCATCACTGAACAGCCGCTGACCGCACCCGACACCAGTATCGATACGCTCGACTTCGCCGCGTTCACGCGCGGTGCCCTCACGCTGGATATCAGTCTCACCACCACACAGACCATCGCCGGCATGTCCTTCCGACTGACCAACGGTACGGCTATTGAAAATGTGATCGGCACAACAGGTGCTGATGCCATCACAGGGAACAATCGCAACAACCGGCTGGAGGGCGGTGATTACTCGCGGCCCTTCACCGCCCCGACGGCACCATTACGAAGTACAGCACAGTGGGTTCTGCTGGATTTTGACAGTCAGACTCAGGCCGATGAGCACCAGTATTCAACTTCCACGCGACAGGCGATTGTCGAGCGACTGAATGCCATTTATCGAGGCCCGAATAACACCAGCCCGTGGTTCAATGTGCGGTTTGCACTGACGTCGTCAGAGATTCCGGTGGCGGACTACGCGCGTGTTTACGTCAACCAGACGCCCGATTCCGGCCGCCCGGGTGGACTGGCCAGTGACATTGACCCTGGAAATCTCCGTCCAGGAGGAACAGCCGTCGTGCAGATCAACGGCATGCTGGGAGGCATCGTCTCCGAGATCGATGCGATCCCCGTCCACGATCATGGCAGTGCCGACTGGTCTGCCGATACCGAAAGCGAAGCGGTACTGGCGGCTATTGATCCCGTAGGCCTGCGAAAACCGTCGGCTTCCGTGAGCAATATGGTGCGTCTGACCTCCAAAGTGATTGCTCACGAGCTGGGTCATCTGCTGGGTCTGCGGCATCAGGACTCCTTCGGACCGATTGGCTATGGGGTCAATCTTGTTCCGGGTGTCAGTGACTTCAATCCGGCATTTCCGGGGCCTGCCGGCGCTTTTGAAACCTTCCAGCACATGATGGGCTCGCCTGCGTCCGTCGGTACAACTCGCAACGACGACCTTGGCGATCTGTTCTTTGGTGAGCGAGAGATCATCAAGCTGATCGCTTCAATGTCAGAACCCACTGCTGTGCATCAGACCGAGGCGTCGACGCCACATCGGACACTGGCGACGGCTCAGGCACTGACACCCGTCGCCCTGCAGTTGCCCAATTCCATCGGCGGTGGGATGAACAAGGGCGATGCGCTGCATGGCATCTATCAATCCGTCACGGGAACTGTCACCACCGTCACATCGGGTGGAGTCCCAGCCAGCGAGAGTGATTTCTACCGGTTCAGCGCTGAAGCTGGCGATATTTATACGTTTGAAGTGATGTCTGTATCGATCGCTGCCTTTGGTGACCAGGCAGATGACACCATCGACCCCGTCATTCGGCTGTACAACAGTGCGGGACAGCTGGTGCAGCACTTTGGTGGTGTCGCCGAAAATGATGATTCGTTTGAACCCAGTGATGCAGCCCTGATGGATGTCGTGATACCGGCGAAAGGTGAGTACTACATCGAAGTGGACACCTTCAAGCGCAGTCCGGGGGATCCACTGGGCGATCCTGCCAATCCCGCCACCATTGATGGCTTGCTGGTTTCGCACATTCGTTACCAGGGCTTGCAGGGCAAC
>JALQWE010000792.1 GCA_023258825.1 Planctomycetaceae bacterium
GTTACCAACGTCAGCAGTCAGAATCAGGAAGTCCGAGTCCCGCAGCGATTCATTGACGGCGGCTACCTGCCAGCCGATTTCATCGCCAGCCTGACTCCCACGTCCGACCCCGACGACGGGGAGCAACTGGCCTACGTGGTCCCCGGCGGTGCGCCGCAGTGGGACGGCACGATTGCGGACTTCGGACCGTATGCCGTCATGCAGGGCAGCGGCAGTATTTACCTGCTGGACCTGTTCGTCGTGGAAGCGGATTTCCGGATCGAAGCCAGTGTGCACGGGTTGTTTGTGCAGGCGGAAGGCGGGCTGTTGCTGAAGGAACTGGGAAAAGCCCATGCCCAGGGGTACCTCCGTATCACATCGGCCGGACTGGTCACAGCCCTGACTGTGGATCTGGAAGCCGACACACTGCGGACGATTGGAATTGACCTGGATGTAAATGCTGAGCTGCAGATCAATACCACCGATCAGCCAGTCACCATCACCCCGCTGACTGATCGCCTGCTGCTGACCCCGATCACGATCGCTCCGGGCATCAAGGACATCAAGGCGGAAGGCCTGCTGGCGATCCGCGTACCGCAGACTTCGACCGAACTTGGACGGATCAGCGGCGTGTTTTCACTGGATACCAGCGCTGAGCGAGTCACGGTATTTGCCCATGGCGATCTGGAAATTGGTCCTCGCGACCTGCGGACCTTCGACATGGAGGCCACCGGGGTCTTTGCTCTGACCAACGACGGCTTTGCCTCAGATCTTGTCGTCACGGCGACTGGCGGGCTGGCCAGTATCGCCCAACTGACCGGAACCTTCCGGCTGATTTCGAATCTGACGGGCATTGAGCAGGAGGTCCCGGTTCCTCAGCGGTTCATTGACGGTGGCTTTCTGCCGGCGGACTTTGTCAATCGCCTGCAGACGCGTCCGTCAAACCCTGCGCGAAAGTTCTACGTCGTCCCCGCTGGAGCTCCGTATCTTGACGGCCAGCCCGACGATCCGCCGTCCACCTACATGGCCATCATGGGCCAGGGGACACTGCGTCTGGTGGATACGTGGAACATCACTGGTGGCTTCCGCATTAAAGTCACCACCGATGGCCCTGTGATTCCGATTCACGCCCAAATCGATTTCGGTCCACTTGGAGAGGCCAGCATTGATGGCAAGGTCGAGCTGCGCCTAAGTGGCCTGACCGTCGCTGCGACGGTCGATCTGAGCACCCCGGGTCTGGCTGCTGCAGGAGCCCGGTTCAGCGCCGACGGCGAGCTGATGATCAACACGGGTATCGGTCAGGCGGAAATTGACGTGGACGACAATCCCGCGACACCGCCCATGGTAATTCCGGGCCAGACCAGCAACCTCCAGGCCGGGGGCACGCTGTCGATCCGTGTGCCACAGACCGACGTGGAGTTGATTGGCATTCAGGGGACATTCCTGATGCTGGCGAACAACGAGGGGCTGTCGGTACTCGCAACCGGGCAGACATCACTACTGAGCCTGATTTCCATGCAGGTCGAGGGCGCGTTTTTCATCCGCGCCGACGGAGTTGCTGCGGAGATTGACATGGCCCTGCAATCACCCACAGCCGTACCTGCATTCTCCAGCGTTTTCAATCTGTCTGTTGCAGCTACGGCCATCTTCAACTCCACTGGTCAGGCGCAGTCAATCGTCGTCCCTCCGCGCTTCGAAAATCACCTAAGCGATCGGGCAAAGGCGCGCCTGACAGTTTCCGGTGATCAGAAAACCTATACGGTGCCTGCTGGTGCTCCGGCAGCCAACGGGACCGAAGCCGCTGCCGGCCCTTACGCAGTCTTCGTCATGAACGGAGCACTGACACTGGCCGGCACATTCCACCTGAGTGGTGCTTATCGCATGCGGGTCACCGGCAGCTTCGCTGAATTCTCATTTGCGGCCGCAATGACTCTTGATCCCATCGGTACAGTCGATGCGTCGGGACTACTGACGGTCACCTCCGCCGGAGTCTACGGGGGAATCCAGCTGGGTGGTTCCTTTGAACTGGGGTCACTGGATGCATTCGGTGCGATGCAGCTGGAGTTGAATACCACCAGCGGTCCGCAGACCATCGAACGTCGGCAGTACGACTTCCCGAATCGCC
>JALQWE010000793.1 GCA_023258825.1 Planctomycetaceae bacterium
AGCCCGATTCCAGTTTTTTCACATCCTGCTCCAGCAGTGCCGCAACCCTTGTCAGCTCGGAAATCCGAATCCGCTCGACAGAACGCGTGGGAACCTGCGGCTGTCGCTTGCCACCTGCTGTCCCCAGGCCGCCAGCAACCAACTGATCAATTTGCTCCTGCGTCGCCGGGACTTCCCGCTGCGAACTTTGATCTACCTGCGAACTGCCGGATATGCGTTCTGTATTGACGCCACCACTTCCGCCCACACTTAGAGTTTGCGCCAACCACGGCTGTGCCGCACTGCCGGATGACCAGAACCCGATGCGCAGGGCCTCAACGGCGACAGGCAGACCAAATCGCTCACTGACACGGCTGAAAAGCTGCAGGCAGCGTGCGGAGCCAAGGCCCTGCTCGGGGAGTTGCTGCATGGACAGCCGTGCCCGCGTATCGCCAGCAAGTTGCAGCAGTGCTTCGCAGTCCGAGACATATTTCTCCAGTTCCAGATCTGCCAGACGCAGCGAACGTGGCCCGAGCTGTCGAAGTTCCTCCGCCGCAGTGGTGCGCAGACCCTGCAGCTGCTGATCCAGATCCGCGTCAACACACCGTAAACTCTCAATGTCCCCTAAAACACCGGCGTAATGCTGATATTTTTTCTTCGCAATCCGCTCCAGCTCCCGACAGACGTCAATCAGGTCCTGCAACTTTACTTCGAATTCGTGCAACGAATCGCCTGACTGAGGTGGTAACCAGTCAACACTTTGTGCCTGTGGCGTTCGCTGGATAATCCGCGTGGACAGTTGTTCCTTCTGCCGTTGCAGCTGTGCATACCTGTCAAAAAAAGAAGCCGGCAGCGAATCACCTTTGTCACGAAAACTGTCAAACTGCTCCCGCGACTGTACAGCAAACTCCGCCCACTCCTGACGGAACTCCTGCACTTCATTCAGCAGTACACGAGCCTCCGCTTCGGACAGCATCTCAGTCGTCATGATTTCGTTGTTCATCGGTATTCATTCAGGGGAAGAAAACAATCGCACGGACTTTGCAGAGATGCATCAGGAACCATTCACTGATATCGCTGATACAGTTGCTGCAGGTCACTGCGAATCATGTCCACAAGTTCCGGTGGATGCAGCACACGGGCCAACGCTCCAAAGCTGAGCACCCAGCTTTTGATTTCCCGCAGGTCGTTGAGCTTGACCTGCATCACAGTGCCCCCATCGACCTGATCGCGAAACGTCTGACTCCGATGCCAGCGTGACTCTTTGACCGTCTCAGAAACCTCCGGCTGAAACTCAATCTCGACCCGGTAGCTCTTCTTTCCGGGCCCAAAGACCCCGAAGGTCCCTTCGAACCAGGCTTCAACGTCAAAGGTTCTGGGGATCCGATAACGTTGGTCCAGCAATTCCAGTGTTTGCACCCGATCCAGCTTGAAATGTCGGATCGCTGCGACCTTCACGCTGCGTGCGACGATGTACAACGAGCCGTGATACGCGGCCAGACTGTAGGGACATATCACATAGCTTCGGGCCTGTTCAGCCGCAGCCTTGCGATACAGCATGCGTAAGGCCTGACGCTGACTAATCGACTGCAGAACAGTGGATATCAAATGAGTCCGCTGGGTGTAGTCGCTGCTGCCCGCTGTGCTGAAGTAAAGCAGTGACGACAACTGCGTCTGCAACTCGACAGAATCCGGAAACACTTCCGCTTCAATCCGCCGAAAGGCCGAATGTATGCCCTCGAAAAACGGAGTTCCGGCAAATGGCTCCATCAACCGCCGCCCCATGTACAGCGACAGCAGCTCGAAGAGATTGAATTCCACATGGTGCGATTCCGGTCGGATACGCCAGAGCTTTTTGCCGAATTTGCGGCGATCCTCAACCAGCGGAAGACCGGTATTTCGAAGCAGCATCAGATCGCGACGGATGGTTTTGTCGTCCAGACCTTCCTGCCGCGCCAGTTCATAGACAGAGATCCCATCCTGGGCCCGGGAGAGGGACAGGATCAGCCGCAGCAGACGCCGAAGTCGTTGTGAATCGTTGCGTGACATGCCGCGGAGTCTACAAAAAGGGGTTGGACAACATATTGTCCAACCCCTGCGACTATTTTCAAAAATCCGGCAAAT
>JALQWE010000794.1 GCA_023258825.1 Planctomycetaceae bacterium
ATCAGCACACTGGACAAGGCCGTCTTTGTGAACCCCCGCTGCACCCGAATCGGTCGCAACTGGTCGGGTGTTCGCTGATCATGTCGACGCATGCTTTGCTTTCATCGTGTTCAGAGTCGGGGACTGGCCCGGAATGTGGTGTGCCGTTCGCCTGAGGTCTTTGTCGGCCTCTATTCCACAGCCACCGCTTGTTCCACCGATTTCCACGAGCTCACGAACTGCACCAGCCCAAGATAGAGCGTCGTCATCATCACATCACCAAGGAGGGTGCCCTTTGCGAAGGGCAAGCCCATCACCAGACAGTCCCGGAATCCGGCGACAGTCTGCGGATACAGGTACTGCCCGTTCAGCGGCATGCACCAGACTCCGGTATTGCTGATCAGAAAGAACAGCACGGCAGCCAGCAACCCGGATCCCACGTTGCCCACGGCGCTTCGCGGTGAAACCATGCGTCCCGCAAGAGCGATCACGAGGTAAGCGGCGTAATCAAAGGCCATCGAACCGTAAAATCCGTAACCGGTCTGATAGTGCAGCACACCATCAGAAACCAGTCGCGCTGCCAGTGGAACACACACGGCCAGCCACAGTGGTCGCACAACGGTCCCGCTGAGCACCGCGAGCGCTGCCATGGCCGAAAAATTATCGATCGGAAGTGGAACAAATCGCAGAACGACGGCCACCACAGCGGCCAGAACCACCACCGCTTTCACTGAATATTTCATCGGACTGCTTTCACTCAACTCGCGAAAAACCAATTCACCTCAGTAGAATATCAGATCCTGCCGCAGACTCTATCGCGGATTCCGTCAGGTTTCCCGTCTCATTCGACAATTCCCGAGGCACCACGCTGCAAACGGTCATTCAACGCAATCCCCAGACCGGCGTCGGGAAATCTTCGCGCGATAATAACATCCAGACCGGCTGAGTCGAGATCGCGGAGGCCGGCAAAGAAGTTTGCGGCACAGATTTGCAGGTCAGCCTGTTCACAGATCCTGATGATTCGCTCAAATCCTGGCTGTTCCCGCTCTGCACCCCACGTCAACAGCCCGCACCGCCGACCGGACAGCGTGACGGCCTGCTCGTCTGTCCCCAGCAAGTGCAGCGGCGTCCGCGGCGCGTAGTGACGACTCAGCATGCCCGGTGCAGGCTGCGCCGCGTCGTCCCGATTCGGATCTGTCACCGCCCGCTCCACCGGGCCAATCAGTCGCTCCAGCGCTTCCAGGGGAAACCCTCCGGGCCGCAGGACCACAGGAGTGTCCGACATCAGCGAAACCACGGTCGATTCCACTCCTACTCCGCAGGGGCCACCGTCCAGAACATAATCCACTCGCCCCCACAGTCCGTCCACAACGTGTTGCGCGGTCGTGGGGCTGATGCCTCCGAAGGGGTTGGCACTGGGGGCGGCCAACGGTCGACCTGTCCGCCGCAGTAATTCCTGAGCCAGTGGATGTTGCGGAACACGGACCCCCACGCCCGGCAGCCCGGCCGTCACCAGATCTGAGATCTCCGGGCGTTTCGGCAGCACCATCGTCAACGGACCGGGCCAGACAGCCCGCGCCAGGATCACGGCACGTTCCGGAATTTCCGCAACCACGTCCCCCAGCTGCGCGGCACTGGCCACGTGCACAATCAGGGGATCAAACGTCGGTCGCTGCTTGGACTCAAACACCGCAGCGACCGCCCGAGCATTTGTGGCGTCGGCCGCAAGTCCATACACGGTCTCTGTAGGCATGCCCACCAGACGCCCGGACAACAGCAGTTGTGCGGCCCGCTCAACGTCCGTGCCAACGTCCGTCTGCATTTCTCGCAGTTCGCTGTCTGGTCCCTTCACGGACATCACGCCGCCATTTCCACAGTCTCGATGACTCTCTGCACTGCAACTCAGTCCACGAAAACCACAAGACTGGTCACGTTGTCACGCGATCCTGCGTCCAGAGCCGCCTTCACCAGCTGCTCGGCAACCACCTGCGGATCGTCTGATGCCCGCAGTAATCGTGCGATCTCCGCGTCACTCAGTCCATCATTCAGGCCATCACTGCACAGCAGAAATCGATCGCCGGATTTCGGGGTCACTTCCACGACGGCCGCTCCCGTGACGCCATC
>JALQWE010000795.1 GCA_023258825.1 Planctomycetaceae bacterium
TGGTATGAGTATTCCGGTGGCAAGCTGACGGACTGGGGGGCGCACCACGTGGACATTGCCACCTGGGGCCTTGGAAAGACGGAAACCGGGCCATCGCGCATTGAACCGGTGATGGTGCGACACCCCGTGGAATTCCGGGATGGTCAGCCTGTAGACCGGACACGTTACAACACCGCCACAGAGTTTCTGATTCGCGCCACGTTTGCGGACGGGGTGGAAATCGAAATTCGCCATGATGGCGACAATGGAATTCTGTTTGAAGGCACAGCCGGGCGAGTCTTCGTCAACCGGGGACGCATTACCGGGGCCCCGGTGGAAGAACTGAAGACGAATCCGCTGCCAGCGACGGCACTGGAAGAAGTTTACGGAAATCGACCGTTGACCGATCACTTCCGCAACTTCTTCGTGTCAGCCACAGAACGGCGGGATCCGATTTCGGATGTCTATAGCCATCATCGAGCGCTCAGCACCTGCCATTTGGCGGGCATCGCAGCGCGTCTGAACCGTCCGCTGACGTGGGATCCGGTTGCGGAGCGGATCGTGGGAGATGAGCGAGCGCAGTCGATGGTCGCGCGGGACTATCGCAAGGGGTTTGAGATTGAGCGGGGTTGAACTGACAGACCTGAGTTTTGCTGCCAAATTCCCCTGAGTGTACATTAGATCACCATTCATCCAGGAATTGCCGAAAGTCGGCTCTGGCTTGGTCGACAATTCACTCCAGATTGCCCAGAATCCGGAGGCTATGGATGCCTGACGTTCTTCGCAGCTTGCGAAGTCCATCAGGACGGTTTTCACCCAAGAGGCAATGAGGGAGATATGCGACAGATCATTTTCAGGGCATTCATGTTCGTGCCGATGCTGTGTTTGCCGGTACTGGCAGGCAATCTGCCGTACTACGGACCAGTCTGGCAGAATGCTCAGACGGATCAGGAACGATGTGAGGCGGAAGCACGTTACATGGCCGAGCGAGGGATTCGCGGCCACGTGGGTCCCAACATTGGCGGGTTTGAAGGAGTGGGCTGGGGGTACAGTCCGGCTCCTGCCACCTGCACACCACGACGCGGGATGCGTCTGACGGGTGATGCAGTGGTTCGATCGGCCGGTGGGTCTTACTATCGAGTTCGTTCCTGGCGTTAATGGAAAGTTGTCGAGCGACTGAGGGAACAGAAGTTCAAAGGACAGACGGAGCGCAAGGTAGCCAGCGATGGCGGGGATTTCTGGACTGCGATCGTCAGGGTGGAACGACGCAGTATGGTGGCCGTGGGGGCCGACCGCATAAGTTGCAGGCGACATTGATGGGTAGTCGTCAACAGTAAAGCATACGGCGGGGCGTGGCTGGGGAGCCTGCCTCGCGTTCTGCGTTACCCCGAAAACTTCGTACTTCGTACTGCACAGCAGTCGGGGTGCGAAGTTTTTTTGTTTGCAGCGGTGGGCGAATCCTGAAAAATCGATGCGATCGCAGCGAATTTCCCGCGCTGTTGCGAAAAAACAACACGGTTTCTCCTGGCGAACCGCAAACCCGGATTTCATGCCCGCCGCGATGCTTTTCCGACCAGCGGGGGGGTGTGAGTAGACCGTCCCAACCCTGCGACTCCTCGTACTCAGCGAAGCGGTGCTCGTGCTCGAATTCGAAATGCCCGCCGGCGTCGTCTTCTCGGTGGGCTCACGCCGCTGGCGCAGGGCGAGTTGCTGGGCGCTTTTTGTCTGACCGAGCCGCATGTCGGTTCTGACGCGTCTTCGCTGCGCACCACCGCCGTGAAAGAAGGCAACGAGTACGTGATCAACGGCGTCAAGCAGTTCATCACCAGCGGCAAGCATGGCGACGTGGCCGTGGTGATCGCCGTGACCGACAAGGGGGCGGGCAAGAAAGGCATGAGCGCTTTTCTGGTGCCCACCAAAGCGCCGGGCTATGTGGTCGCACGCCTGGAAGACAAGCTGGGCCAGCACTCCAGCGACACCGCCCAGATCAACTTCGACAACTGCCGTATCCCCGCCGAGACCTTGATTGGACAAGAGGGAGATGGCTACCGCATTGCCCTGTCGGCGCTTGAGGGTGGGCGCATCGGGATTGCTGCGCAAAGCATTGGCATGGCACGCAGTG
>JALQWE010000796.1 GCA_023258825.1 Planctomycetaceae bacterium
AACCCGGGACAGGGATCGGTCACCCTGAGATCGTACCTTGGCCGCTTTTCCCTGTCAAACTGCGAATAACCGAGGCCTGCAGGGCGGGCAATTTTCCCCGGCGATCGAACGAACAATCCCACTCGTCCACACCTTCAGGGCCTCAGTGCCGTTTACCGGCCGGAATTCGGATGCCGGTTCGTCAGGGCGCAGCAATCAGTTGAGCTGTTGCTCGACGCAGCGATTCTACCCCCAGCGGGGTCACCCCACCATAACTGCTGGTGCCGGCATCCTCCTCGTTCGTTTTCACAACGTCCCCATCCAGGGGCACGTAATCCGCGATGAATTTCTGCATCTGCTCCTGAGTCCACCCGCGACGACGCTGCAGGATCTGCAGATACTCAATCAACTGCTGGGCATCCCGCCACGCTTTCAGTCGCAGGGAATGCCGGATCACGGTCTGCCCCTCAGCATCCCGATCATAAATAAACAGTCCCAACTGGTCAGCCTGCTTCAAGGCCGATCCATCCTTGTTCACTGTCTGCCATGGCACTAATCCGGAAGCCCCGAAACGCCAGGAGTCCAGTGCCCACGCCTGCAGATTGCGATTTGTTTCCCAGACCTGATTGGATGTTCCGTAAATCCAGACTCGAATCCCCTCCTGCCGGATCCGGTCCATGACCAGCCGCCGGTAGTTGCGGAAAGCGGACGAAGAAACCACCCACAAGTCCCGACGCCCATCCAACTGGCCGCGGGCATATTCGGGGCGCGAAATGTCCATGCGATAATCAATCTTAACCGACGAGGCCTTTGCGGTCCCACGATCCTTCAGCTCGCCAAAATATCGCAGAGCACGATAGTCCCAGAAGCCTGAAGGCTCATCCAGAATCCAGGGCGCTTTTGCGGGGTCAAGCAGAGACCCTTTGTTATTGAGATACACCTGAAACCGCGTCTGGTGCCATCCCCGCTCATCCGCCAGTTTCACAAAACTGTCAAGGACATTCGCAAACGTATCTCCGTACACCGGAGCCTCTGCGAAGGCGAGGTATGCATCCGGATTGCCATTGAAGAACTGACGACAGTTCAATGGCCAACTCTCATGAAATGTCAGGTAAAACCCCGGCACCGGTACAGGACCTCGATGACTGTTCGCAAACAGTGATCCATCCAGGCAGGGGCCGAACGCCTCCGCAAAATCCTCCCACCACGCCGTGGTCGCTCCCGGCTCAATCCGATCATACTTCTGATTGTCCATGCGTCTCCCCGATGGCAGACGCATGTCCAGATTGCTCTTACGAGCACCTGGAGCTGCCGTGTTGTGGGAGTAATGCAGGATGTTGCTGTGCACTCGATGATCACAGGCCACTCGCTGCAACTGATAATAATCCTCCACCCGTTCCGGAAGCCCATACCCATTCATCTCACAGACAAATGAGGCCTCGCGCGGCAACGCGAAGGGCAACACGATCAATTCCACGGGAAGACTTCGTCCGTCTGAAATCGACAACTCTCCCGATCGCGTCCCTGGTCGCGCATCAAATGGCACAAACAGATCAGCAACCACCACCGCATCCTCACCTGTCTGCAACGGCACGGGCTGCGAAAGTGGCTTGAGCGGATCGACAATCCGACCGTCCCCCGCGGGCACGTAGAGCCCACGCCATAACTCGGTACGAATCCCCGCATCCAGAGTCAGCTCCACGCGAACATCCCCAGTACCACGCAGCAGCACCTGAAAACTCACCACTTCTCCCGCAGCGGCAATCAACCGCACGCGCTGTCCGTCAAACAGGGCATTAGAAGTCCGATAGTCCGCTGGTAACTTGCCGACTGGGTTTCCCGCCGCGTCATACTTGTCCGTGACCGGAATCACACTCAATCCGTCCGACAAACTCCCCGACGTACGGGTTTCAACGATGACGGCCGGAACCTCCGCTTTCCGGAACCACTGGCCCTGCAGGACAGCCGCGGCTGATAACTGTCCCGTACGATTTCGCGTCACCACTTGAATTTCCTGAGTCAACGGCGCTTGCATCTCTTTAGCGGCAACGTAGAGCTCATCTTCCCGCATTGCTGTGAGGCGGCGAATTTCTCCACCAATCTTGCGCATATGTGTCATTGC
>JALQWE010000797.1 GCA_023258825.1 Planctomycetaceae bacterium
AGGCCCACCCCCAGGAGGATGCCGCTCTCCACACCGACCAGCAGGACCCCGAGCATGGTGGCGCCCATGGCGGCGGCATCCTGGCGGGAATACCTCCACGTCCTCCTGAGTGCTGCCAGGTCGACCAGGCTGAGTACCGCCACGATGATGGTGGCGGCCAGTACCGCGTGCGGGAGGTTATGGAACAGCGGCGTGAACAGCAGCAGTGTCCGCAGTGACTCCAGATAACGCCGAGCTTCAGCTGCCGACTGCAGGTCCGGTTCACTGACGATTTCCAGCAGGGGCGTCCCCGTGCGATTCAGATCCACGCGACTGTCAGCCCCACGGCCGGATTCGTCATGCACATTTTTTCCGGCATCCTCTTCCAGATGCGCCCGTGTGATCCGGATCCGACGCAGTCCAGCGGCCGGATCATCGGCAGCAATGTCCAGCCAGCCATGCGCGCTGAATGGCTGATCATACTGACTGATCTGATAGGCCTTCGGCAGGTCAGGGTAGTAATACTGTTTTCGATCCCAGCGCGTTTCCCGGGCGAGTTCACAATTCAGCGCCAAGGCGGTCATCATGGACAACCGAAAGGCTTCAGCATTCATGACTGGCAGAGCCCCCGGAAGCCCCAGGCATACCGGGCATGTCTGCGTATTCGGATCATCCGGCCGAAACTCAGTCGTGCAGCCGCAGAAAAGTTTTGTGCGAGTCTTCAGCTGCACGTGAACTTCAAGTCCGATGATCAGCCGGTAATCAGTGCCTGACATAGCCAACAATTCACTTTGAAAAACAAAAACAGGACTCGCAATCCGGTAACACAGCAGAAGTGCCCCCGAAAGAACCTTCGCTTCCCACCATCACGTGAGCCGAACACCACCGCTACACAGCTGTCGCCGACGCATGCTGCTGGACAGAACGCAGCGAAGCCGTGCGGTGAGCAGCTCTAAGAACGAAAGCGGGCCGCCCGAGTTAATCTCCGCCAATCCAGCACAACCCATGCGGATTCTGCCACGAAAAGCAACAAAAATCGGCCCCGCTCCGTACGTTTTTCCGTTCAGTGTAGTTTCCGGGAGGAATCTGTTGTAGCCTTCCTCAAATCGCGAGGGAATCAGGAATGTGGCGGCGTCTCCCATTTCTGAGACTCGAAGGATTTCGAATCCCGGACAGCAGTGAACTCATGACAGCAGCAAAACCCGCATCCACCCTGCATCGAGGCTCTCAATTTGCCACTCTGGCCGCAGCGTTGCTGGGCTGGATGTTTGACGGATTTGAAATGGGCCTGTTCCCGCTCATCGGCAAACCGGCTCTGCGGGATCTGCTCGGGCCGGAAGCCGATCCGGCCATCTCTGACCAGTGGTTCGGCGTGATTATGGCCGTCTTCCTGGTCGGAGCGGCCAGTGGGGGTGTTTTCTTTGGCTGGCTCGGGGACAAGATTGGCCGCGTCAAAGCCATGTCGCTCAGTATCTTCACCTATGCGGTGCTGACGGGGCTGTGCGGCTTCGCCACAGAAGCGTGGCACATTGCAGTTCTGCGATTCATCGCGTCGCTGGGAATGGGCGGCGAATGGTCTCTCGGAGTTGCCCTGGTGAATGAAATCTGGCCGGGTAAGAGCCGGGCATTCATTGCCGGCCTGATCGGTTCGGCATCCAATGTCGGTTTCCTGCTGGTCGCGCTGCTCAGCATCGGTCTGACGCAGGTGATTGGCGGAATTGAAAGTGTGCTGCTGGGTGTTGGCGTGTCCAAAGCCACCGCTGACAGTCTGCTGCAGAATTCCGCGTGGCGATTTCTGATGATCACTGGTGCGTTTCCGGCACTGCTCATCTTTTTCATTCGGCTGTTTGTCCCGGAATCGTCGCGCTGGGAAGAAGAACGCGCCACGGGAAAAACTTCCAACTGGAACAACGTCGATCTGATCGGAGTGATGATTGGTTGCCTTGCGGCGATTGGCATCATTCTGATCTGGTCACCCATTGCGAATGCCGTCCCCAAATCGGTGGCGATTGTCGCCACACTGGTCGGCCTGGTGGTGGCCCTGCTGGGTTTCCTGTACCCGGTGCGGCAGTACCTGCAGCGTACGGTCGCCGCAGGGACACTCAGCCCACAGGCTTC
>JALQWE010000798.1 GCA_023258825.1 Planctomycetaceae bacterium
ATTGCCAGCGACTCAACCACCCTCGACACACTGCACGCCGGCAAACACGGCACCCCAACCATGGGCGGTGTCCTGATCATCGGCGGTCTGGCGCTGGGCTTCACCCTGTGCCGAAATGCCTCACTTTCCGAGCGACTGCTGGCTGTTGCCGTGGCCGGTTCCTTCGGACTGCTGGGAGCCCTCGACGACTGGGTGAAAGCCACCACGGCCCGCAAAGGTCTGTCAGTTCGTCAGAAACTGCTCGGACAAATCGTGCTGGCACTGGCGGCTGCCACAGCATTGACTCTGTGGTCCCCTTTGCCGCCGCCGACACATGACTGGAGCAGCAGAACCGCCGCAGTGCTGTGGTCCGCATTCGTCCTGATCGCCACGTGCAATGCCGTAAATCTGACAGACGGGCTGGATGGTCTGGCTGCCGGCTGCATGGCCATCTGCGCAGCAGCACTGGCATTCGTGTTTCTGCGGTCACCAGCGACGGCAGGCACCGGGCAACTGGCGGCCGTTCTGGCGTCCGCGGCCGCCGGATTTCTGTGGTTCAACAGATATCCAGCCCAGGTCTTCATGGGGGATGCCGGAGCTCTTGCGATGGGCGCAGTGCTGGGACTGCTGAGTCTGCAGGCCCGGCAGGAATGGCTGCTGGGAATCGCCGGAATCGTGTTCGCCGCAGAAACCCTGAGCGTCATCGCTCAGGTCGCCTGGTTCAGACGAACCGGACGGAGACTGCTGCTGTGCAGCCCACTGCACAACCATTTTGTGTTCCGGAGAATTCCGGAACACAAAATCGTACGCGCCTTCTGGATGGCCGGACTGGCCGCCGCCACAGCCACCGTGCTGTGCAACAAGTGATCCCTGCACAGACGCTGCCTGCAGACCTGCAAGGCCACATCACTGACACAGTTTTCCCAGACGGACCGTCTGCTGCATCGCCTGTCGGGCGTTGGCCCCGTTGCGGGCTACCAGAGTCGCCAGTCGCTCAAATTCGCGATAAATGGCGTCTTCAGGAGTCTTCCCGTACTGACGCAGAGTCTGCTTGCCCACGAGTATGTGCTCCTGACCGTCAGAGTCGTGCACAACAATCGATGAAGTGGCAGAAGCCTGCACCACATACTGAGCAACGTGCGGAGAATCCTTTTTCCATTCAACACGGTAAATGCTGGCACCGCGGGCAGCACGAGGAAAAGTATACACTTTGGGCATAGCGATACATCCCTTACAAGTGGAATCACCGGAGTCCGAACGGAATGCCATGAAGTTGATCCTGCAGACTCCTGCGTCATTCAATCTGCCCTGAGACGAAAAATCAACAGCAATTCCACAGGTCGGCTGTCAATTTTCCACAGGTGGTGATCAATCACAATGAACGTAAGGGGGGAATAACGCATTATATGGCAAATATCGAAACCTGCGGGTTTTACGAACCTGTCGGTTGCAGCGAATCTGACGATTCCCACGATCGCTCGAGCATCACCCCCGGTCGCTCAACTCCACGCCCGGCGCATAAAAAACGCCCGATCGGTTTCCCGATCGGACGCTGAAGATCACAGCACCACCCGGACATCAGCCCTTTGCTGCAGCAAACCGCCGGGCAACTTCCGCCCAGTTCACCAGATTCCAGAACGCTCCGATATAGTCCGGACGACGGTTCTGATAGTTCAGGTAATAAGCATGCTCCCACACGTCCAGGCCCAGAATCGGTGTCCGGCCTTCGGACAGCGGAGTATCCTGGTTGGCGGTGCTCTCAACCACCAAAGTCCCGTCGGCACGCACACTCAACCAAGCCCAGCCACTGCCAAAACGAGTCGTGGCGGCCTTGTTGAACTGCTCCTTGAAATGATCGAACTTCCCAAACGCCGAGTCAATCGCCGCCGCAAGGTCGCCGGAAGGAGTCCCACCGCCACTGGGGGACAGAATGGTCCAGAACAATGCGTGGTTTGCGTGACCACCACCATTGTTTCGCACTACTGTTCGAATGTTCTCTGGAACCGCGTTCAGATCCTTCACCAGATCTTCCACGGACTTCGCAGCCAGCGGAGATCCCTCAAGAGCCGCATTCACGTTGTTGATGTAAGCCTGATGATGCTTGGTGTGATG
>JALQWE010000799.1 GCA_023258825.1 Planctomycetaceae bacterium
GTGGCAAACAGCACAACCCAGAGTCATGCCCATGAAAATGGTGGACATGGTTTCGGTGCGGTCGACGGCATAACGCACGTAGACTTCTTCGTCGATGGACCCGCCTTCGCTGGTCGTCACATTGCAGCGATTGAAACCGGTCGCCACTTTCTGATCGAGGGTGGCGTTGGGCAGCAGGTCTCCTGCCAACTGTTCGGTCGCAAATTCGTCGAAAGGTTTGTTCCTGTTGAATGCGGAAATCACCCACTCACGATATTTCCACAGCGAGCGTTCGTTGTCCAGGTGCAGACCGTGGGTGTCACCATAGCGGACAAGGTCCAGCCAGTATCGAGCCATGTGTTCGCCGTAGGCGGGGGAATTGAGCAGTCGGTCGACTACTGTTTCCCACGCGTTGGGCGAGGCATCGCTGAGGAACGCGTCAATTTCTGCGGGGGTCGGTGGCAGTCCCGTGAGGTCCAGCGTTACGCGGCGGATCAGGGCAATGCGATCAGCTTCAGGGGCTGGTTGCAGCCCGGCCTGCGAAAGACGCGATTCGATAAAGTTGTCGATGGCATTGACAACGCGGGCGGGCTGCTGTGGTTGTGGAACTGCGGGCCGCTGCGGACGAATGAAGGACCAATGTCCCTTGTATTCAGCACCCTGATCAATCCACGCCTGCAGCAGGGCGATTTGAGCAGCCGTGGCAGCTTTTCCTGTGTTTGGCGGAGGCATGATGACGTCGGCATCTGTGGCCTTGACACGCTGAATCACCTGGCTTTCGCCGGAATTTCCGGGGATCAGGGCCGCATGACCGGATTCCAGCACAGCCCTTGCACCTTCGGGCGTGTCCAGCCTAAGACCGGCCTTCCGCTCATTCGCGTCCGGGCCGTGACACTGAAAACACAGATCCGACAGAATGGGACGAATCTGACGATTGAAATCAATGGGATCAGCCGCCTGCAGAGAGGCCCCCAGCAGGCTGAACCCCCAGACCAGACACACAGCAGCACGGGAAACTGAAATTGTCGTTTGCATAGGAATGGCAGGATTTTCAGGAGGGAGATTGGCTGGGCCGGCGAACATCAACCCGGCGCCCACGCCACTAAGGAAGTGTCGAAACGGCGAGTTGCGATCACAGGTACCTGAAACGCAAGTGCACACAGTGAAGTTGCCGGCTATTCCGGAACTTTCCGCCAGGGCGGAATGAGTCTGCCTGCGAGTTTTACGCCAGGATTATACGCTCTGCTGGGGCAAATGGTGAAGAATCCGGAGGGGAAGTCAAGGGACAAACACGCGTATTGGGGGCGAGGTGCAGTTTTAACAGTCTGGTGAAAGAGGTGTCGCAGAGTTGGAGGGCTGGATTTGTCGGCATTGCCGGCCGCACGGTCTGTTGCTGCTGTCCCTTGACTGCTTCGTGCGGGGCTTCTGGTGGCGAAAGTCTGGCGGACTCAGCGGCTGCCACCTGATTGGGGCTGGTTGACGGGCCGGATTCCGATGTTGCGACTGTGGGCAGGCATCGTATGTCACGAGGCACGCGACACGTGGCTTGACATGGAGGACGACGGGCCTCTTTTTTGGGAGATTTCGGGGAATAGTCCGGGAGAGGAACAAGGGAATCTGAGCCCGTTCCACTAAGATCTGAGGCGATTCCCGCGGAGCAATGCGTAGTTTCCCTCCAGAAAATCCGCTTGACTTTTCGGGAAATGAATTGGCACACCATATGCTCAATGGTCTCACATCGGCTGTTTCCACCAGGTAGAGTCCTTGGTTGCATAAAAAACAGGCAACTCAGTCTGCTGGAAAGGCAATCGAACAACGGGGGCTGCAGTGCACTGGGGTTTGAGGTGCTGGGAAGCGTTGAGGTCCGAGAAGGGGTTTCTTGACCAGTCGTCTGTGTAAGGCGTCACCCTTTGGACAGTGCCGACAAGGCTTCGGCGACAGGGAGCCGATTGGGGCGGATGTGAATTGGAAAGTGGTGGTTGGAAATGACTACTGCCGCACGTTCACATTGGCTCGATAGTCTGTCGTAAATTGATCATCAGCGGGAGGAGTTAGTGAACATGGCGAAGAAATCAAAGCTTGAGTACATCTGGCTGGACGGAACGAAGCC
>JALQWE010000800.1 GCA_023258825.1 Planctomycetaceae bacterium
TCCGCTTTCGGTCCCATGGCCGAAGACGCCGGATAGTTTCCGTCCGCAATCAGAATCTTTGAGCTGTGTCCGGCCTTGGCCAGCACTTCCGAAATCTTCGGATGAATCAGTTCAGACTTCAGCATGACTTCCTGTTCCTTTCAAAAACAACTTATTCCACATTCGTGTGCAGCGACGACGACGCCTGTACGGCCCCCAGCAGTCCAAAGTTCATTGGTTCATCCTGAACATACTGTTTTCCGGCCAGCAATGCGACCTCAGCCCGCGCCAGTTCATAACCCAGATAAAACGCATGCTCCGCAGTGATCTCTGACGTCGGCCGGCGCTCCCTCGCCCGCTGCAGCGCGACTTCAAACAACGCAAAGGGATTGTCTCCGTGCCAGTACCCTTCGCCATTCATCAGATGCAACTCGCCACGCTCCGCGTAAATCCGATAATTCGGATCCCGCAGCGATTCGGCCAGTGTTTGCAACGCCGCTTCCGATAACGAACGCAGGCGCGAATCCCGCAGCATCACCAGCGCTGAATTCACATGCTTCGGTATCGTCCTTGCCCCTACCGCATAATGCACCAATCTCCGAGCCACATCGAACTCTGCAACCGAGGTTCGACACCAGTTGATCACCTGAGTCGTTAGAATGCTTTGAATCCCCAGGTCCTCACAGACCGCGGCCAGCACCATGTTCACACCGGCCGAATCCACTTCCGTCAGCTCCGTCACATTCCCCACACCCATCATCATGGCACACTCCGGATAACGCCGACGCACCGCCATGTATCGTTCCAGTGACGCGGTAAATCCCACCCCGATCGGTTCCAGAATCGGATCCAGGCGAAAACGACACCCGTCACGATCCAGACGTTCCACCAGCCGATCCAGTGAGGATAGATCCTGAGGAGAATCAGGGATCGCCACCACCTCAACCCCCAGCGATGAGACCCAGTCCACGTTGGAATGATTGCAACTGAGTATCAGCTCGGCCCCCGCTTCAACCGCCTGCACCACCTCCTGCTCATCAAAACTGTCAATCGAGACCCGCAACCCCTCACTACGCAAGGCCGAGACAATTTCCCCGATCCGCGGACTGCTCTCACCCGGCACGCCCCCGACGTCAATCAGGTCGGCTCCAGCCCGCCGCAGAGCGCGCGCCTGAGTCAGGATTTCCTCCAGCGGAAGTCGCGTCGCATGATTGATCTCCGCGATGATCTCAATCGCATAGCGACTCAAATCCACCGTACGACGTTTTCCCACACCAAAGTATTCCGGCAGGTCGTTCAGATCCCGCGGCCCGCGTCGGAAAGGCTTGCCGAAATGCACTTCCAGTTCTGCCAGATCCCCCTGACACCAGCCCGGAACAATCACTGCGTCCACATGCGCAGGTACCACCAGCCGACGCCTCAACAGACTGGTGTGCATCAGAGCGGCGACCTGGATCCCCGGAACGGTAATCTCCCATTCAAAGTCCGCTTTTGCAGACACTGGGGCAAGGATCTCCCGCAAACTGACTTCCGCCAGCCGGCCAGTGACAAACAAGTAGGTCGTTTTCGCCACGTCACTTCTTCCGCACTCGCTCGATCGTCCGTTTCCCGCCCGCAGGATCCAACTCCCGACAGGCCCCGCGTCCGCATTACCAGAGCTCATTCAGGCGCGGGGCCCATTCAGTCGCTGGGCCAGCCAACACACTTCCTCGGTTTAACGCACAGCCCCGCCATTGACATTCAGGATCTGCCCCGTGATATACGATGCCTCGTGACTCAGCAGATAACGTGCCATGTTGGCGATATCCTGAGGTTCTCCCCAGCGTTTCAGCGGTGTCTCGTTCAGAACCCGCTGTTGCCAGTATTCCCCAGCCGTTTCGCCCCACGCCGTGCGAATCCAACCCGGGGCGATACAATTCACGCGTACCCTCGGTGCCAGACTTACAGACAGAGATCTTGTAAAGCCCATCACCGCATTCTTGGCCGCCGCAAACAACTCCCCGCTGTCACCCTCCATGCCGCGATCTGACTGATCCCAGCCAATCGTCAGAATCACGCCCGTGCCCGATTCTGCGCAAAGTTTTCCAAAGGAACGTGAAAGCTCTATC
>JALQWE010000079.1 GCA_023258825.1 Planctomycetaceae bacterium
GGATTCACGCTGATTGAGTTGCTGGTAGTGATTGCGATCATTGCGATTCTGGTGTCATTGCTTTTGCCGGCCGTACAACAGGCAAGGGAAGCTGCTCGCCGGACTCAGTGCAAAAACAACCTGAAGCAGCTGGGACTGGCACTGCACAACTATCACGACACCGTCAATGTGTTCCCCTGGGGTTACGATGAGCGTGAGACATTGTGGACTGCGATGATTCTGCCACAGATTGAGCAGCAGAACCTCTATGCCACGCTGATCTGGCAGGAAACCGGCGCTGGCAACTGGAATGCCGCGGGATCTCCGAACACTCGCGCTTGTGCAACCGTCATTCCCGCGTTCCGCTGCCCATCGATGCCCCTTGAAGCGAGGGATAACGAGGACATTCCGGGACGTGTCCCCGTCAGCTACCGCGGCGTGGCCGGAGCACTTGTTGCCTCAGACGACCTGTCAACCCGGCCAGCCGGTTACAACACGCCGCAGTTTACAGCACTGGAGCAGACAAATCTGGACGGCATGTTCTATGGCTGCAGCAGTGTTCGCATGCGGGATATCACAGATGGGACATCCAACACCATCATGGTCGGCGAATCACGGACTTCGTTGTATGTGAAAGACGGTCAGCAGATGGACTACTGGCAGTTTGGCAGCCCACAAACTGGCGGCTGGGTTTACGGGGGACTGGGGGGCACCGAGTATTCGGAGGGCCTGGGTTCTGCCGTTGCGAAAATCAACGCCAATCTGGATCCGACCATCAGCGGGGTCCTGATGGAGATGGCGTTTGGCAGCTATCACATTGGTGGAGCACAGTTTGTGATGGGTGACGGGTCCGTTCGATTCATTTCGGAGAACGTCCATTTGCCGCTGTATCAGTCGCTGGCCACACGTGGCAATGGTGAAGTCGTTGGTGACTTCTAAGTTTCAGTGACGATCATACCGAGTGTCCTGACGCCGTGCCGGTTTTGAATGAGCCGGCATTGAAACTCAGCAACTCAGAAGTCTCCGATGCCGCAGCGGCGGTCATGACCATCGTTCATTGGATTCAGGTCATTGAACCGCCCGGTTTTCGACAAGTGAAAACTCTCGATTTTATGTCAGGTGCAATTATGAAATTCACGCAGAGAAACATGGAACGCATGGGAATGCTGTTGGTCCTGCTGGCGGGATGCAGCGCTACAAACTCAATCGATTACGGCAAAGTCTCACTCGTGGATGTGTCAGGAACAGTGACGCTCGATGGTCAACCGCTCGCAGCGGCTGTCATCACCTTTGAAGACCCCTCCACAGGGAACTTTTCCTTCGCCCGAACAGATGCTTCGGGACAATACACCCTGCAGTTCGACAGTGAGAAAGATGGTGTGACTCCCGGCAACAAGGTGGTACGACTCAGCACAACGCGATCAATTCTCGGCCTGAGGGGTGAGGAGGGCGAGGAAACAGGAGAATCCCCCTCCGAAGGCTCAGCCAAATCAGCCGACCGTCAGCAGGAACTAGTCCCGGACTGCTACAACGCGAAATCAAAGCTGAATGTGGAAATCACGACAGCGTCAGGAACAGTGGACTTTGACCTGAAGTCCGATTGCTCAACCAGTTCGGCCAAACAGTGACGGACAGGTGCCGTAGAGGATCCACCTGAAAACCGGCAAGGCTGGTTTCACCGTGGTCCTTTCCTGTTTCCATGAAAAGCGGGCTTTCCACGCGATGCGGGAAAGCCCGCTTTTATCGTTTTGCGGTCGGATCGAGTGAGAAGTAACTCGCGGGAACCCGGGGAGATTCCAGACCGCATCACGCCGTCAGGACAGGCTTCGCCGGTGATCCGGTGATTTCGTTATGAACGAATAGCCGGTCGCCCGGGGCCGTCAGCACGGATTGCCACAGCTCAGGTCTTGATTTTTCCTGCCGAAAGGCGAGGCTGCACTCTGATGGATCAGCCTCCGTTGGCCGTTCGTTCCGAAGAAATCGGGTTTCCCCGACAAAACGGGGGCTGCGGAGCGGTTTTTCCAAACCGGATTCCGAAGACGGCCTGCGGATTTTGTTCAGAGGCCGGTCACGCTATGATGCCGGCAGGTGAGTGGCCGGGGATTTACGCATATTTCTCCTGAAGGCAGAACAGTTCTGCAGACCAAGGGCGTTGACGCATGGCAGAAAAGACCTATCTGGCGGTGGATTTGGGTGCTGAGAGTGGCCGAGTCATGGCTGGCCGTTTCGACGGCAGCCACATTTCGTTGCATGAGATCCATCGATTCAGTAATGGCCCGATTCGGCTCGGAGGAACCCTGCGCTGGAATCTGACGGGGCTGTGGTCTGAAATCCAGAACGGGCTGCGTGAAGCCAATGCTCGCTATGGATCATCCATCAGCACTGTGGGTGTCGACACGTGGGGCGTGGACTTCGTCCTGATGAATCGCAACGATGAGTTACTGGGGCAGCCCTGGAACTACCGCGATTCCCGGACGGAAGGCATGATGAATCGCGCCTTCCAGCGGGTCTCACGCTCGGAAATCTTCGCCCAGACCGGCCTGCAATTCATGGAAATCAACTCGCTGTACCAGATGCTCGCCATGTGTCAGCGAGATCCTGAGCTGGTGGCACAAGCCACGAAATTTCTGATGGTGCCGGATTTTCTGAACTGGTGCCTGTGTGGCAGTCGGGTGGTGGAATTCACGAATGCCACCACAACTCAGATGCTGAATGCCACGACGCGAACCTGGGCCACGGATCTACTTCGTAAACTGGACATTCCGACTCAAATGTTCCCGGAGATCGTCAACCCGGGAACGCGCCTCGGGGCTCTGCGAAGAGACGTTGCCGACTACACGGGTTTAAGCGGTGTCCAGGTCGTCGCCCCGGCGACTCATGACACCGGGTCGGCCGTCGCCGCAGTCCCAACTTCGCACACGGGCAATCCGGACTGGGCCTACATCAGCAGTGGCACCTGGTCGTTAATGGGCGTTGAGGTTCAGAATGCAATCCTGACAGAACAGGCGTTGCAGCGAAATGTAACCAACGAAGGCGGCATCGACGGCACCTATCGTTTGCTGAAGAACATCATGGGGTTGTGGCTGGTGCAGCGTTGCAAGCTGGCATTTGAGCAGCGTGGTTTGCGAGCCGACTATGCTGAACTCACACGCAAAGCCGCCGGTGCGATCCCGTTCCGCTCACTGGTCAACCCGGATTGCCCCGAGTTTTTGCGGCCAGATGACATGACCGCGGCGATTGCGGCGGAGTGTCGACGAACTGGCCAGCCTGTGCCCGAAGAGGAGGGGCAGTTTGTCCGATGTGCCCTGGAAAGCCTGGCGCTCAAATACCGCATGGTCCTCGGGTGGATGGAGGAGATGACGGGAGTTAAAGTCAAGGTGATCCATGTCGTTGGGGGTGGCGCACAAAATGCACTGCTGAATCAGTTCACAGCCGACGCCTGCGGCGTTCCGGTCATTGCCGGACCAGTCGAAGCAACAGCTCTGGGAAATGTTCTGGTGCAGGCCATGGCCGCTGGCGATCTGGGTTCGCTGAGCGACATCCGTGACGTCGTCCGACGATCGGAAGCCATCACTGAATTTCGCCCGGTCAACGCGGAACTCTGGCAGGACGCGTGGGAGCGTTTCGTACGAATTCAGTAGACGTCCGTTCGCAGTTCCGCAGACTCCCGGGATGGCAACGCAGTCGACCTCCGTTCGCCACAGAATTAAACAGGACTTCAGAGGACCATCAACTCGTCTGAAACACCTCGACAGAGCGCAGCAACGCGGCGATGGCTTCGGGCCTGCCGTTCTCTGAGACAATCATTTTTCTGAATCTTTCTGAAGAAACTACCGTACAACCATGGGGCTCTTTGATCGACTCAAACGTGGTCTGGAAAAAACCAGACAGATTCTGCGCACGGACATCCGGGATCTGTTCCGCAGCGGTGAGATCCTTGACGAACGTCTGCTGCGGGATTTTGAAGGTCGGCTGATTCGCACGGACATGGGTGTCACAGCCACCACTCAGATTATCAATCGGCTCCGCAATGATCACGGAGGACGAACGGTAGACGTCGACGCCATCTGGAAAACGGTGCACGACGAACTCGTCGATTTGCTGAAGGGAAAGAATGACGTTCGCTGGGATCTTGCCAACCCGCTCTCACCACTGGCGAAAGCAGGCAGCGGTCCTACGGTGATTCTGGTGGCCGGGGTGAATGGTGTTGGAAAGACCACATCGATTGCGAAGCTGGCAAATCTGCTTCAAAAAGGCGGTCAATCCGTGGTACTGGCTGCGGGTGATACCTTTCGAGCAGCCGCTGTTGAACAGTTGACCATGTGGTCCCAACGGCTGGGCTGCACGATCGTCCGGAAAGAGAGCAATTCAGATCCCGCTGCCGTCGCGTGGGACGGGGTCCATAAGGCCCTTGAGCTGGGAGCTGATTACCTGATTGTCGACACCGCCGGACGACTGCAGAACCAGAAAAACCTGATGGATGAACTCGGAAAGATTCGACGCGTCATGCAGAAGGTCATTCCGGATGCACCCCATGAGAGTCTTTTGGTGCTGGATGCGACCACGGGGCATAACGGGCTGAGTCAGGCCCGCAGTTTCTCTGCCGCCACGGGATGCACGGGACTGGTGCTGGCGAAGCTGGACGGAACAGCTCGCGGTGGCATTGTTGTTGCCATTCGCCAGGAAATGGGGATCCCTGTAAAATACATCGGTGTGGGTGAGCAAATCGACGATCTGGAGTTGTTCGATCCCAACGGCTTTGTGGAAGCTCTGTTCAGCAGGCCGTCCGCTTGACGCACCCTGACTGCGATCCGGCAATCACTGGCATGCTGGAGAAAATCCCGACAGCGACAAACGAGCCGAGAAATGGTACGATACTCGGTAGCTAAGGGCTGGATTTCGCAGACCTGCAGAGAATCGGACGCAATACCGTGGAAAAACTCCTCATCTTCCTCGTGATCTTCGCCGTCTCGAAGATCGTGGAAATGATCAACGGCGCCAAAGCGGCACGCGAGGCAAGGGCCCCCGAGCCGCTTCTAACATCGGCCGACACAATGTCGCCCGCCACGGGCTCTCCCGCTGTTCCGCAAGGCAATATCGGTCGTCCACCGCGAGAAAACCGGGAACGGAGCGGCAGTCGTCGATCAAACAGCGAACCAGCACCAGCGAACCGAAAGTCACGTGCTGCCCGATCGGGCAGCACTGCCGGACGTTCCAGGCCTGACACTACGCGTACCATGGGCGCGGGGGTGCAGAAACACGTGGAATCGTATATCAGTGACCACGTGCGTCAGCACCTTGACTCTCAGGTGGATGACTCCGTGCGCCGTAACATCACTCAGCACGTGCAGCAGCATATCGGTACCGGTTTATCGGCCGACGCGGAACAATCCACAGCCCCGCAGTCGGTACAGGATATCCGGGGACTGTTGCAGAACGTGAACGATGTACGAAAGGCCGTATTGCTGAATGAAATACTCACGCGACCGCGCTGCCTGACTCGCCCGCGTTAGTGGCAAAGGGGATGGGGCCTGAATTGCCGAGATGAACTTGCGTTCCGAGAACGCCGGGTACGAAACAGCAGATCAGAATACGCCTGCCTCAGCTGTTCGTCGAAATTCCGAGACGCCGCAGCCGTCGGTCGATGCTTGCGATAGCGGATCCCCGTGAAAAACATCAGTGAGGCTCTCGTATTCGGCAGATTCTGCCGTTGTAAGTCCCCCTAAAATAAGGGGTTGTGACACAGCAGACGGTATTGATCTCTTTTGATGGTCGGGGCTATAGTGCTTGCGTGCCTGAACCTGCCAGCCCCTTTTGGCTCCATTGGCCACTTACTGTGCGATACACCGACCGTCAATCCGACGCTGGAATTCTTCGATGGCCAGGCCACGGCTGGCGAGGCATCCTGGTGGGCATTGCGCTGGCATCCAGCCTGCTGCCGGGCTGTTCCGGAAAGTCAGCAAAAGTTGATAATCCCGTGTTTGCCCCGGCCCCACCACGGCGTGCGCTCGTGAATCGCGCGGCCGATGAGGAAGAGCGACGTCTTGCCGGAATCGCATCTCTGCCGGAAACGGACCCCGGCCCCTTTCGTTCAACTGGATTTCAGCAACTGAGCCAGGGACCGCTCACAGGCAACAGTGTCGTGGCTATCGTGAACGGACAATCCGTCTTCCTTGACGACGTCCTTGGTGGACTGCGCCAGAAGGTGGAACAGAATCCTCAATTGTCCCCGGACCAGTGCCAGGCCATCATGCTGAATGAACTCCGGAAACGCCTGCCGCGGTACACGGAGGACCAGTTGATCATTCAGGCCGTTGAGCGAAAAATTCCGGCTGATCGCCGCGAGGAAGTTCGTAAGTCGCTCGAACCAAAATTTCAGGAAGTTCTCGATTCAATCCTGAAAAAGGAACAGAAGGCAACAGTTCAGGAACTTGATGAATGGCTTGCAACGGAAGGCACGTCCGTCGATGAGCTCAGAGAAAACTTCTTCCGGATCCAGATGGTGGAAGGCTACATCACCAGCCTCGCCAAAGTGCCTGAGAAGATCGATCGGGAAGAATTGCTGCAGTACTACAATGAGCATCTCGCCGACTACACATCCGAAGAGCAGATTCGGTTCTCCAAAATTGTGCTGCGGTTTGAAAAACACGGTGGACAGTCACAGGCCGAACAGATTCTGGCTCAGGTCATGACCCAGCTGAACCAGTCTCGCGATTTTGGCGACGTGGCGGCCGAATTCTCCGACGCGTCCAATCGCGATAAACGTGGAGACATGGGCTGGGTTAAACGCGGAGCTCTGCAGCCGGAACTTGAAGAGCTACTGTTTGCACTTGCACCCGGTACCACATCCTCCGTCAGGACTCACAACGATCGCTATGAACTGTTCCACGTGGTGGACAGAAAAGAATCCTCAACAGTGCCCTTCGCCGACGTACAGAAAGCGATTGAACAACGACTGCTGGAAGAAAAGCGAGTCGAATCACGTCAGGCAGTCCGCGATCAGATTCGCAGCAAGGGCAACATTGTCTCCATGGTGGAACCACTGGTGCGAACCACGTCCGCTGGCACAGGTTCCGACCAACCCTGAACCGATTCCGTCCCGATCTGCTGAAAGCGACGACTACCCTGCGCAGCGACGCTGACCTCGGCCCTACTTGTCGCTTCCGGATGCAATCCCCGGAAATAGATTTGCAGCACGGCCAGTAGGCAGGCTATCGATTCGTACATCCAGTGACACGAATCTGCCCCGATCTTTCCGCGATGGTTGGCACAGAATCAGCAATGCCCCCCCGGTGATCGCCACAGTGCTTCGGAAGACGGCATCGCGAGGCTCAGACGGTACAAATGCTGCGCCGCTGAAAGACCACCAGTGCCGATGTCCAGAAACAGGCGGACAGCACCAGCAGAGTCACGACATCACGGACCGGAAATTGTCCCTCCTGAATCACGATGGCCGGGCGATAGTACTCCATCACCGAGAGCCATGAAATCGCCTTCGCCCAATCCTGGAACTGTGCCAGAAAGTTCAGGAGGAACGACAGCAGCAGGACGGAAAAAACAATACCGATCGCTCGACCGCGACGATCACTCAGGGCACTCACCAGAAAAACAAAACTGCCAATCGCGAGGTAAACGGCCGCGAGGTTGCTGATCACCAGAATCGCCGAAATCAGGCTGAGACGCATTTCGGCATGAACAATCGCCGAGGCGATCAGGTGCCCCAGCAGACCTGCTGTCAGCATGACGCCCCCCGAGATCAGCCATCCGATCGTTTCCGACAGAAAAATTGCCTGCCGTGTTACCGGGAGACACAGAAAAAAGTCGGCCGTACCCCGATCAATTTCACCGGCGGGCACCCGTGAGCAGTACATCACTTCATGTGCCCAGATCAGAGTCAATACCGTGGGATGCACCCACAGAAAGGCCTGAGAGAGCTGTGATGAAATCTGATTTCCTGGATCGACCCCCAGCAACGCTGCGATCAGCGGCTTGACCAAAGGCATCTTGTCGAACACCTCATGAATATTGCCCAGAACTTTGGGCAGCAGTGCCGTCAATAGTCCCATATCCAGTCCCAGCCCGAGGCTGAACCAGATCACGGGCCAGAAGACTTCAATACGAATCTTTTCCAGCAGTCCGAACATGGACCTCTTCCATTTGTGACGGTTTGCGTTGAACAACGGCCTCTGACAACCGCAATTCAGACACCCCCCGATGAATTGGCGTAATAGCCTCGAAACAACGCATCGAGTGACGGTGCGCTGACTGAGATGTCTTCAAAAGCCTGAGTACAGGCCCACTCCAGAAAACTCATCGCTGTTCCATGAATTTCGAGCAGGCAGGTCCGCGAGAGCCGATCCGGCGGAATGGCCATCAACGCAGAGCTCAACGCGGCCTCCGTGTTCATGCCGCTTCCATCGGGCTGCCAGATCACCCGAGCGGCAGCGGGCCACTCAGCGGGTGAACGCTGGCCGGCGGGCAGAGTGATGGTGATGGACCGTGGAGCCCGGGATCTCAGGTCTGCGATTCGTGAATTCTCAACAATCTGACCATTCCGAATAATCGCGGTCCGATCACACAGCGATTCAACTTCGCTGAGCAGGTGGCTGGAAAACAGAATCGTACGGCCGGACTGAGCCATCTCGCGAAGACACAGCATCAGCGTGTCCTGCATTAGAGGATCCAACCCCGACGTCGGCTCATCAAGAATCACCATTTCAGGCTGAGGCGCGAGGGCCAGGATCAAGGCGACCTTCTGTCGATTTCCGCGTGACATCTTCCAGACGGGAAGTGATGGCTCCAGCAGAAATCTCTCTGCCAGCACCAGCCCCTGGGTTTGTACATCGCGGCCATAAATCTGATTCAGAAGTTTCAAGCCACGCTGCAGCGTCAACCACGGGTAAAGCCGCACGTCTCCCGCGACATATCCTACCTGCTGACGGATCAACGCCCCTTCGCGCCAGCAGCACTTGCCAAAAATCTCGGCTGTTCCGGACGAGGCACGCAACAAACCCATCAGGATGCGAATCGTCGTCGACTTTCCCGCTCCGTTTGGTCCCAGAAAACCCAGAATCTGCCCCTTGGCAACTTCAAGACAAACATCTCGAATCCCGCGCCGGTTTCCGTAACTCCGATTCAGGTTCACTGTTCTTAGAATCGTCATTCGGAAATCCGCCTCAAGTCACAGGCTTCGACAGCCCTCCCGTCAATGTCGAGGGGCGATAGTGGAAAGAACATGCATCAATCAAACCTGGCCGACATTCATCAGGCGTGCGCCCTGCCGCCCACGTCTGTTGCGAACAAATCTCCATCACACTTTACGCTTACAGCATCTCTGCCGATGCTGTGAGAGAACCGCGCCGAACAGCCCGTCGCCGTGTTGGCTCGGACAGCCGCGCTGTTGGTCACGGCAGGTCGACGGATGAGCGATGTCAGTTCACGAGCACCAACCCACCAGATTTGCCCGCATCGATGAGTCTCGATACTATAGACCTCAGGGGCGAAATTGCCATCTCAGATGGACCAACCGGACAAAGTGACTCAGCGACTGAGTCATACGGCGAATCATTCCTCGCAGTCCGCAGTGACGATGACGGGGCACCATCCCGCGATCGACTGGCAGAAGAGCTTCTGCGAACGCCAATTGACACAGCTTTCCGGAACGACGTGGTTTTCCATGCCAATTGACCTGCAGGATACGATTACAGCCACGGCTTCGCCCCCGGGGGCATCCCTGCGCGGCATTGTGCGGATCAGCGGGCCCGAGACACGGCAAGTGCTCGCGGGGATCTTCACAGCCACCCCGGACACTGGTGATTGGCAGTCCGCGACGCTTCCCCGACGCTGGCCCGGCACTCTGCAGATTTCGGCATTCTGTCGCCCCCTTCCGGCCGCACTGTTCTTCTGGCCAACGCAGCGCAGCTATACCGGACAAACCATGGCCGAGCTGCACTTACCCGGTTCAGAACCAGTGCTTGAATGTGTGCTTGAAGAGCTCTGCCGACGAGGAGCTCGACTTGCCCGCCGCGGAGAATTCACCATGCGTGCCTTTCTGAACGGCCGCATGGACCTGCTTCAGGCCGAAGCCGTGCATGGCGTGATTCAGGCCGCGGACCACGATGAACTGCAACGGGCACTTGGTCAGCTGGGCGGAGGAATCACAGGAAATCTCCGGATGCTGAGGACGGATCTGATTGGACTGCTGGGTGACCTCGAAGCCGGCCTCGATTTCGTCGACGAAGACATCGAATTTGTCAGCAATGAGGAGATTCGCCGGCGTCTCGGTGCAGCAGTTCAGCTGATCCAATCACTGTTCAGCGATGCTGCGTCCAGACTTCCGGCTGGCCATCGTCGCCGAATTGTTCTGGCGGGACTGCCCAACGCGGGTAAAAGCACACTATTCAATAGACTCACTGGATCTCAGCGGGCGATTGTGTCGCCCACCGCCGGAACCACCCGGGACTATGTCAGCACCCCCGTCGTGCTCGGAAACTTCACAGTCGACCTTGTCGACACGGCGGGCTGGGAAGACACCGCCGACTCGATCCTCAGCCGCGCCCAGGAGTTTCGTCAGGAACAAATCGACGCGGCAGACCTGATCGTTTGGTGCCGCGCGGCTGATCTGCCAACTGAACAGCGTGCTGCGGAGAGCCAGCTGCATCGCCAGCTCCGGAACCGGGGCTTTGATCTGCTGACGGTGAAAACACGCAGTGATCTTGAAGATACAGCCAACCCGGCCTGTGCAGAAGACGTTGCCGTCAGCGCCGCCACCGGTGCCGGCCTGACAACTCTCAGAGAGCGACTTGTGCAGGCGCTGGAAAAGGGCAATCAGGCGCGTTCAGAACTGCTCGGGACATCCGCCGTTCGGTGTCGGGAAAGTCTGCAAAGGGCGCATACCTGCCTGACACAGGCCCTGCAGGCAGCGGTTGATCGACGGGGAGATGAATTAATTTCTCTGGAATTGCGTCAAACTCTGCGTGAGCTGCAAATCGTCCTGGGTGAAGTGTATACGGACGACCTTCTGGACCACATTTTCAGCCATTTCTGCATCGGAAAATGACTCGAAGTGCCAGCTGCGTTCCCCGCAGCGACCGTGGCAGACTTCGAGGCATCCGCCCCAGCGGGATTGATGCCCGACAGGACTGTGAGCCAACATCGCTGGT